>QHWL01000484.1 GCA_003222555.1 Acidobacteriota bacterium
TCACCGAAATGCAGCGCGTGAAGTTCGTGATGAAAGGTGGAGTGGTCGTGCGAACTGATTTCACGGCGCGAACGGCGTCATCGGCCGCGCGCTGATGGTTCGGTTCAAAAGAGCCGTTGAACGTAATCTGCTCACGATGTCGAAAGGGCAACGCCCCGCCGGGGGTTGCAACACGCGTATAATCGAGTGCTCTGGGTTTGTTGACACCGCATCGGAGTGTGCGGTTCAGCAAAAGACTCACGAGCGAAACGGAGGTTCTGATGCGCCATCGATTTCTCTCTTCAGTGAGTATTCTGGCGGCCCTGATCGTTGGCGTGTCGGTGACGCGAGTTCGTGGAGCTGGCGAAGGCGCCCAGTCTCAGGCCGCCGCGGCCGCGAAGGCCAAGACGCCGGTCGCATCAAAGAAGTGGACTGCGTCCCGCACCGCATGGGGCGACCCGGACCTGCAAGGGATATGGTCGTACGCTACGGTGACGCCCCTGGAACGAGCCGAGTCCGGGAAACAGACTCTGAGCGACGAAGAAGTGGCTGCAAGGAATGAGGACTCTCGAACGGGGGCCGATCGCCGCGACGGAGGGGCGGAAGCCGACCTCGCGCGAGCTTACAATGCGTTCTGGTACGATCGAGGCAAGTCGGACGGACGAACCTCGTTGATTGTGGATCCGCCGGACGGGAGACTTCCTCCGTTAACGCCGGAGGGCCAGAAGAGACAGGCGGCAAGAGTCGCGTACTCGCGTGCCCACCCTGCCGACTCATCGGAAGACCAACCCTTACAATTGCGTTGCATCACGTATCATGGGGTACCGCCGACGCCTTCGGGCTATAACAATACCTATCAGATCTTCCAGAGCCCCGGATATGTGGCGATTCTCGACGAGAATATCCACGACGTTCGCGGGATCCCGCTCGACGGCCGTCCGCACGTCGGCAGCAACATCCGCCAGTGGAATGGGGACTCGCGCGGCCACTGGGAGGACAACACATTGGTCGTCGAGACCACCAATTACAGTCCTCTGACGGTCTTCGCCAGATTCCCGACGGCCGGCGAAACGCTGCGAGCGGTCGAACGATTCACGCGCGTCGCCGCCGACAAGATCGACTACCGATTCACAATCCAGGATCCGACCACGTATACGAAGCCTTGGAGCGTCTCGCTTCCCATGACAAGTATCCCCGACTACGTCATCTATGAGTACGCGTGTCACGAAGGGAACTACGCCCTCGCACACGTCCTCAAGGGTGCTCGCGCCCAAGAGAAGGCGGAGGCAGAAGGCGCGAAGAACGGACCCAGGTAAGGGCCCGGCTGAAGAGCCTGTGAAAAAATGCGACGTTGAACGCAGAGCTCGCAGAGCACGCTGAAAAATCCTTGGGCATTTCTTCTCTGCGGCCTCGCGAAACCACTGACGCTAGACGGGTCCGCCTAAGGCTGTTGAAAAAATGCGACGTTTGAACGCGGAGCTCGCAGAGCGCGCCGAACTCCTTGGGCAATTCTTCTCTGCGGTCTCGGCGGTCTCTGCGTTGAACGTGATTTGTTGTTGACAAGCTATTTTTTGAGCTCGTCGTAGATGCCCTGGATGTACCCCTTCATTCCACCAAAAAACGGTGGCAGGTCTGCCGTGTAGCCCTTGTACTTGTCGGGGACCTTGTACTCCCCCGCCGCTCGTTCTGCCGATTTCCCTGCCTTCTGTTCGCTCTGAACCCAGGTGAGGAACTCTTTGTTGAAGTCGGCGTACTCTTTCAAGTCGTTCCACTTCATCGGCGTCTCGCTGTGACCTGTGATGATGGTGTCGACGTTCTTGATCCCGTTGTACGCTTTCGACAGCGTGTCCGGGTAGGCCACGCCACTCCCGCCATTCATGTAGTCGACCAGCGGCACTTGCTTTCCCGCGAAGAGGTCGCCTGCGTGCGCGACGCGCAGCGCCGGGAAGACGACCAACGCATCACCGTTCGTGTGGCCCCGGCCGAAGTAATACAGGTCGATCCTGTCACTGCCCGAGAAGAGCGACATCTTGTCCTTGACCGTCCGTTTCGGGAGCCATTTGGCGTTCTCGGGCTTTTTGTACAGATCGAGCTTCTCCATGTTCGCTTTGGTGTTTTCCTGTGTGACGACCTCCGCCGTCACCCCGGTGAACTCGGTCTGGCCGCTCGTGTGATCGCCGTGAGTATGAGTGTTGATGATCGTCGTGATGGGCTTGTTCGTAACCGTTTTGATCTTATCGAGCAGCGGACGGCCCCATCCGGGCAGCTTGGTGTCGACGACGGTGACGCCGTTCGCCATCACGAACACCGCCGTGTTGCCGCCTCCGCCCTTCAGGACGTACAGGTTGTCGCTGATCTTGTCGACCTGCACGACCTTCGGCGCCTGATCCGGTGGAGGACCACCTCGCTGCGCGGCGATTGTCAGCGACAGCGCGCCGATCCCCATTAACAAGCTGAGCAACACTCCGCGTTTCATCGGATCCCTCCAGGAAAAAGTTCCGTGACACGGGCCGAAACACGCCGGCCGTCAGGACGCTGAACTGCCAGATGTTAGCGCCGAGAGCGGCCGAAGTCGAGCGTAAGAGCTTGTGGTGCTTCCTTTCATCGCGGACTAATGCGTCATCGCATAAACCAACGCGTTGATGCCGAACGCGTAGCCGAGACCCGCGAACCGGTCGAAGTACGCGCGGCTTTCGCCTTCGCGTTCGAAGGCGTCGCCGTAATCCGTATTGTGTGTGATGAGCACCATCAGATGCTCTTTGTCGTCGAAGATCGCGCGAGCATGTGGCTCCCGGCTGTCGGCGCCGCGCTCGGAGGTCTGGCCGCCAGTGCCGAGCCAGAAGCCGATTGACGGAATCTGACTCACGCCCTTCACTTCGTACAAGGTGTGGAAGATCTGGTGCGACGCGGGGATGTCGACGATGGGGTACTGGTTGGCTGGGAAGACCTTCCGAATCTCCGTCTCGAACACGCGCCAGGCGTATTCGCCCCAGAAGTCGTCGACCCACAGAAACCCACCCTTCAGCAGATAATCGCGCAAACGCTCCGCTTCCTGCGAATTCAAATACAACCTTCCAACCTCCGCCATCATCACGAAGGGGCATCGGTAGAATTCGTCGTCGAGGGGGCTCACGTTCGCGTGATTGAAATTGCCGTGGCTATCCCGGCTGACGGAAGTCTTCGTCAGCTCGGACAGTCGAAAGGAGAGATTCACGTCCGCTTGCGGGTAGTCGGTCGTCCAGTTACCGCCGTCGCCGACAGGGTTCGACTGGTAGATGCCCCGGCAGTAACGAAATGCGCCGTCGTACGGCGGGTTCGGCGGCATCCGAAAGCGTCCGCCAAAAAAGCCGCCCCGCTGAGCGGCAGCGATCGCGACGATGCCGGCGACGGCCAGCAGCATGAGGGCGGTTCGTTTGTGATGTCGGAGTCTTGTCATCGCACCCTGACGACGTCTGCGCGCGAGACGGAACGGGAGGTTAATTCCCCAAGACGGCGTCTGTCGCTGCTCACGGGAGGACTGCTCCGAAGAGACGGCGCACGCCGCCAGAGTCAAAAGGTCTTGAGATCAAGAGATTATATGTGACGTGGCCGCACCATGCTGGAACAGGTAGTGGCGATCACGGCCTGCCTGACGACGGCGATATCGACGGCGGCGTTTGCCCGAAAGGACAGCGATGACGCCAGGGCCGGGAAGGCGAGACGTGCGATCCGCAGCAAGGGTCAGGGCGCCAGCGGTTGACAGCGTGCTCACGCCGAGGCGGTCGTGACCGTCGCAGCCCGGCGGTCAGCCTTGATCTGGGTGCGGTGCATCACACGACGGGCTGCCGGATCGAACCCGTCGCGGCGATGCATCGTGCAGCGGTTGTCCCAGAGCACGAGATCGCCGACCCGCCAGCGGTGCCGCCAGGTGAGCGACTCACGCGTGGCCTGGGCCCAGATTTCGTCGAGCAGCCGGCTGGAATCGTCGAGCGACAATCCTTCGATGTATGCGTTGCGCCGCCGACCGAGATACAGGCCCCTCCGCCCTGTTTCCGGATGGACGTGCACGGGCGGGTGAAACGTGCCGGGTGACGTGCGCGGATCGTCGGTCGGGGTCACGCCCTGGCGCGGGTAGCCGCCGCTGTTGTAAGTGCCGTCGTGTTTCACGCGGAGCCCTTCGATGCGCCGCCGCAGCGGGTCCGGCAATTCGTCCCACGCGGCATACATCGAACAGAAGCTGGTGTCGCCCCCGCGCGGCGGTACTTCGAGCGCGTAGAGCGCGCTCGCCTTCGGCGGGTCGGGAAGGTACGACATGTCCGTGTGCCACACCGCTTCGCCCGACCCGAGGCTGCCGATCGCGACGCCCCCCTGTACCACGTTCGAGACAACGTAGATCTCCGGGTGCCCCTCGACGAACCGCTGCCCGGTCTCCTGCACGGGCGCTTCGTCGAGGCTGCCGAACCGGCGGCTGAAGGCCACCAGATCCTCGTCGGTCAGCTCCTGATCCCTGAAGAGCAGCACCTGATAATCGAGCCACGCGCGATGGATCGCCGCGAAGGTTCCGGAGTCGAGCGCGCGCAGATCGACACCCTCGACCTTCGCTCCGAGGACGGCCTCCGTGGGTCGTACGCGCATGACACTCATCGTCGGTCCTCGTTTCTCCGTAGCG
>QHWL01000069.1 GCA_003222555.1 Acidobacteriota bacterium
CCGCGGGTCGAAGGTTCACACAAAGTCATCACAACGGCACAGCTCGAGGTGGCCGAGGGCAAAGTGGCCAGAGTGCCGTTGCTGACGCCCGATCACAACGAGGGCTGAGTCGACGCGATCGACGGGCTCGGCGGCAACAAGGCACGGTAGGATAAGAGCGTGCGCGCTCCCAACTCCGGTGGTCTGCTCGTCCCGCTGACGCTCCTCACCGTCGCCGTTCCCGGTGCTCAGGATCGCCTGCTCCGCGACACTCACCCGTTCCGCTCGGGCATCGAAATCACCAGCATCACCGCCACGGTTCGCGACGCCTCGGGACGTCTCATCACCGATCTGCCGCGCGACGCCTTCGAGGTGTATGAAGACGGCGAGCGACAGACCATCACCCAGTTCACTCGCGAGCGCGTCCCGATAAGCCTCGGCGTCCTTCTGGACGTCAGCGACAGCATGTTTGGCCGCCGCATTCAAGACGCGCGCGGCGCGGTCGACCGCTTTCTGTTCGAGCTGCTCGATCCGAGTGACGAGTTCTTCATCCTCGCGTTCAACCATCGGCCGCACATCCTTACGCGTTGGACCAACGCGCCAGACGTCGTCGGCCGGGCGCTCGACGCGTTGCGGCCCTCCGGCGGCACCGCCGCGTATGACGCCGTCCTCGGCGCGCTCCCGCTCATCGACGCCCGCTCGCGTCAACGGGCCGCCCTGCTGCTCATTTCAGACGGCGCCGACACAGCCAGCACCGCCACGCTCCGCGAGGTGCGATCGGCGCTCCTCCGCAGCGACGCGTTCGCTTACGCGATCGCGATCGACCCGCCCGAGCCCCAGGCGATTAACGCTCGCGTGAACCCGGCGGCCCTGCGCGAAATTACCGACGAGAGCGGCGGACGCACCGAGATCGTGCAGAACGGCTCGGATCTGGTCGGCGCGACGTTCCGCATCGCCGACGAGCTGAACCATCAGTACGTGCTCGGCTACACGTCGACGCGCGGAGCGGACGGCCAGTATCACAGCCTTCGCGTGAAAGTGCAGCCGTCCGAGTATCGGGTGCGCGCTCGTAACGGATATGTGGCCACTCCGTCCAAAACGAAGAGCTGAATCCGCGCTCGCGCTGCTGCTGTTGGCGGGCGCGCCCGCTCCCGCCGCACCTGGCGCAATTGGTGTCGCGGTCGGTGCGCGGTCGATCCAGCCCGGCGAACTCACTGTATTCACGATGACCACCACGGAGCCGGTCGACAGCATGCGGCTGCGGGCGTTCGATCGGGAGATTCCAGCGTTCCAGGATGCCAGGCTGACGTGGCGCGCGCTCGTCGGGGTCGACCTCGGCGTCGCGCCGAAAACCTATCCAGTGGCAATCGATGCGAAGGCCGGCCGGCAGTCGATTCACATGACCTACCCCCTGCGCGTCGAGCCGCGGCTCTTCCCGACCCGGACGCTCACCGTCGACGAAGCGTTCGTCAGTCCACCGGCCGCTCTTCGCGATCGCATCCTGCAGGAAGCCGCCGAGCTCTCGGCTCTGTGGACCCGATCCGGGCCCGGGCGTCTGTGGACCGGCCCCTTCGTGCTCCCGGTGCCAGGCCGAGCGGTGAGCCGCTTCGGGACCCGCAGCGTCTTCAACGGCAAGCCCAGGAGCCCGCACGCGGGCGCCGATTTTCTGAGTCCCGCGGGCACGCCGATCGAAGCCCCGAACGCGGGTCGCGTGGTGCTGGCGCGCAATCTCTATTTTTCAGGCAACACGGTCGTGATCGATCACGGCCTCGGCCTGTTCTCGACGCTCGCTCACTTATCCGAGTTCCAGGTGCGTGAAGACGAGCAGGTCGTGCAGGGGCAGATCGTCGGGCGGGTCGGCGCCACCGGCCGGGTAACTGGACCGCATCTGCATTGGGCCGTACGCGCCAGCGGAGCGCGGATCGATCCGCTGTCACTGTTGGCGTTGCTCGGCTCAATCGCGCCCGAGCCCCAGGGGTTCGCGCCGTCGGCCGCGCGGTCAAACCGTCCGGAGTGACCAGGCAGTGCCGGAGTCGACCCGGACGCCCGGACGCCTCACCGATGCGGCATTTGCGCCCGCCTGGAAGTCGACCGGCTTGGATAAGTGGACCTGGAAGCCTGCCGTCAAGGCGCGGGCCCGATCGTCGGGGCCTGCGTAGGCGGTTAAAGCGATGGCGGGCACCTTTCCGCTTTGTTCCGGCGGGCGCTCCCGGATGCGGCGCACGAACTCGAAGCCGTCCTGGTTGCCGCTTGTCGTCTTCAATTGGCATGGCGCAGCTCGTCTTCGTCACCGGCGGCACCGGATACCTCGGGCGCCATGTGATTCCAGCGCTCATCGCGCGCGGGCATCGCGTTCGTGCGCTCGTGCGGCGCGGCTCCCAGGCCAAAGCGTCCCGCGGCTGCGAGATCGTCGTCGGTGATCCGTTCGATCGCACAACGTTCGCTCACGCGATCGCGCCGTGTGACACGTTTTTGCAACTTGTCGGCGTACCGCATCCGTCGCCATCCAAAGCGCGCCAGTTCATCGACGTCGACCTGCGCTCGGCGCTGGAATCGATCGCAGCGGCCAGGGAGAGCGCCATCGTCCACTTCGTGTACGTGAGCGTCGCGCAACCCGCACCGGTCATGCAGGCGTATCAGCACGCGCGCAGTCAGGCCGAGCGCGCACTCGATAGGTCCGGGCTCCGCCGCACGATCCTGCGGCCGTGGTACGTGCTCGGCCCGGGACACCGCTGGCCGTACCTGATTGTCCCCATTTACTGGCTGCTCGAGCGCTGGCCGTCCACGCGCGAAACGGCGCGTCGGCTCGGGCTGGTGACCGTTTCGCAGATAGTTCGCGCGCTGGTCGACGCGATCGAGCATCCTCCCGACGAGGCGCGGATCGTCGAGGTTCCGGAAATGAAGCGATAGTTACGTGTTATCACGAAGGCACGAACAACCACGGGCACGAACAACCACGAAGATCACGAAGACTTATTTTGTACAAGAGCTTTTCGTGTTCTTCGTGACTTCGTGAAGAGACGTGATTGGTGAATTCAACGACGACGCTGACGCGATCTAGATTCGGACCAGCACCCCTGACGCAGGCGAGCCGGTTGCTTCGGCGATCGCCGACGCGTACAACGAGATCTGTCGCCGGTACCTGTCTTCGCCGGTCGCCGCGATTTCCCGATCGGTCTTGTAGTCCACAATCGTCCAGGCCCCATTCTCCTCGAAAGCGAGATCGACGATGCCTTCGAGAACCGTGCCGTCAGCCAGCCTGAAAGTGACTGGCGTCTCGCGACGGCAGGCGCCGCGCGTGGCCGCTTGACGCGCACGTGACAGAAGATCGTGGGCGAACACTCGCTGGGCCACGGCGGCCGCGGCACCCGCCTCCTGGTCGCTCATTCCGAGCACTCGCGCTTCGGCGGCCGCGACGTTCTCCAGCACGCCTCGCGACGCGTCAAATGGCGCCTGCGCCAGCACGGCATGGACGAGGAGGCCGAATGCCGTTCCGCCTGCGCGTTCGTGCGCCATGTCTTCGCGGGCAGCCAGGGTCACGACCGCGACCTGGCTGGCGCGAGCCGTCAGGGGGTCCGCGCGATCGCCGGACGCCTCCCGACTTGCTCGCGTCTCGGCCTCGTCGAGCGCCGCCGTCCACTCGCGGACGGTTCTGGCGACGGTCGACGGCGAGGCGCCGGCGGCACGGGCGTCGTCGCGCGCCAGATGCCAGCGGTCGTAACGGCTGCGCCCGTCGGCCACGACGCTGCTGGCCACGTCCTTCACAATCAGCTCTTCGCGGCGGACGCCGAACGGCGGCTTCGCTCCGAGAGTCAGCGCGCCAGGATCCCACCAGACGACCGAGTAGCCGTCGGCGCCGGCGAATGTATGCTGGCCCGGACACACCGTTGCCGGCCCGGCTGTTTCGTCGTTGGGCCGCTCGAGCACCGTGTCTTTCGACTTGAACGCTGGGCACTTCGGCGCGCGAGCGGCGCTTCGGCGGGCTGCCGGCGGCGGGTAGAGCGCGCCGTTCAACGGACCGAACCATCCGCCATCCCACGGATCGTCGCCAAGGGCCGGAACAACGAGGAGATCGCGCGCACGCGTCGCAGCAACGTAGGCGAGCCGCACGCCTTCGGCCTGATCGCGCTCGACTTCTTCGAGCTCATGCTGGTGCAGCTCGTGCGGCGCCCAGCCGCCGATCTTCATCGCGCACAACCGGTTTGCGGCGTCGAGGTACCGGCTCGCGTCATTGCGGCTGAGGCGGCAGGTCAGGTCGGCAAGAATCACGACCGGGAACTCGAGGCCTTTCGCCTTGTGCACCGTCATCAGGCGCACGCCGTCACTGCCCTCCTCGAGAATCGGCGCTTCGGCGACCTCGGTCGACTCCGCCGCGTGACGCAGTTCCTCGATGAAGCCGCGGAACGAGACGCCGCCCCCCGCCTCGTACTGGCGGGCGAGCTCGGCGACGTGGAGCACGTTGGCGAGCGCCTGCTCGCCAGCCGGCCTGAGGATGAAGCCGACGTGCGCGCGCGTCTCCGTCAGCAGCCGTCCGATGGTGTCGGCGACCGGGCGGTAGTTACGGACGCGGTGAAGCTGCTGCAGTAAACGCAGCGCCCCGGCGATTGGCACGAGGTGGGTCGTCGGCTCGCTCGTCAGCTCCAGCTCCTGGCCTGAGTTGCCGCCGAGCTCTCTTGGAATGCGAAACGGGTGGAAGCCGCCGAACCGGTGCCGGAACTCGAGCAAGTGCTCGTCGTCGATCGCCAGCAGCGAGCCTTTGAGCGTCGCGAACACGGAGAGCTCATCGTCGGGCCATTCGATGGCGGCGAGCGCCGCGCGGACGGTTTCCACCTCTTCGCGTCCGTGAAACGCCTTGCCGCCGACCAGCAAATGGGCGATGCCGCGCGCCTCGATCGCGTCCACGTAGGCGCGCGTGATGTCCGTGCCGAAGCTGACGAACCGCCGGAAGAGCACGGCGATGTGGCGCGGCTCAATCTGCACGCGCTTCTCGGAACCGTCGGCCTGGCGCTCGCACACCGTCCACTCGTTCTTTTCGTCAATCAGCCAGGCGATGAAGGCGCCGACGGCATCGGGTAGCGAGCCGTCGATGGCTTTGGCGGACGCCTTGAGCGGCCCACTCCGCGCGTATGGCTTCGGCACCGGCAACGCGACAATCGCGGGCAGCGAGTCGTCGGACGTGCGATACGGCGCCAGCGGCACGTAACCGGCCTGCAGCGCCCGATCGTTGGCCGTCATTTCACGACCGAATGCGGCGTTGACGAACCGTTGAATCGCCGGCACGCTGCGATAGCTGGTCATGAGCTGGAGCACGCGGCCGCCGCGCTCCTCGAGTTGCTTGCTGACGCGCCAGTACGTTCCCACGTCAGTGCCGCGGAAGCGATAAATCGCCTGCTTGGGATCGCCGACGATGAAGAGCTTGCCCGCGACCGGGCGCGCGTCCTCGGCTGTGGCCGCGCGCGCGTCGTCGGCCGCGAGGAGCAACAGGATTTCCGCCTGAACCGGATCGGTATCCTGGAACTCGTCGACGAAGATGCGCGCGAACTTCGTCTGCAGGCCGCGGCGCACGGTCTCGTTTGTCTTGATGAGGTCGCGCGCCTTCGCGAGGAGGTCGCTGAAGTCGAGCGCGCCGGCGGCCGATTTGAGGAGCTGATACCGCGTCGTCGCGCCGGCCAGTTCCTGCTGCAGGCATGCGGCGAGGTCGGCGTCGGCGTCTTGCTTGAACTGCTGCAGGTGCGCGAACAATGCGTCGCGCGCGGCGAGCACTTCCGACCGCGTCACGTCCTTGCCGAACTTGTAGCCGCTGCCCTTCCTCGTACGCGACAAGCCGCGGTCGCGTGTAAGGTCGACGAGCCGCGCCTCCCAGCCGTCGAGGTCGCGCCAGCCTCCGCTCGCGTCGGCATCAGGCGAGCTACGGCTAGGCGGGCGTGGCTCGCCGAAACGCCCGTGACTACGGCTAGGTGCGCTTGTCTCGCCGAAGCGCCGAAGGCGCGAAGGCGGGCCGAACGACTCTTCCAGTCGAATCTGGCGGCTCAGCCGCCGCACGCCGTCGGTGTCGATGAACAGGTTGTCGCGTACCGAGGAAGCCCCGGCCGTCAAGTCTGCCAGACGATGAAGCGCCGCAATCAAGCGGTCGATTTCCCTCGCGCGGTCGAACTCGGGGCGATGCCACGGCTGCGGGAAGTCGCGCCACTCGGCAAGCGTGCGGCCCGCGCGACGCAACCGGTCGATCGGCCCGTCGTCGTCGCCGGCGCTCCCTTGGAACGCTGGGGCGCTCGTCCGGCGCAGCGCGCGCCGCAGGCCTTCGGGCGGATTCTGCAGCGCCTCCTGGAGCCACGCGCGGAACGCCCGGCCGTACATGCGATCGGCCTGTGGTTCAGTGAGGACCGCGAACAGCGGATCGACGCATGCTTCGACCGGCCGCTCGCGCAGCAGTTCCGCGCAGAAGCCGTGAATCGTATTGACGTGCGCTTCCTCGAGCGTTTCCAGCGCAAGCTCGAGGCGCTGCCGCACGTCCTCGTCTGCCGCAGCCGCGCGTTCGTGCTCGAGCGCCTCGCGCAACCGGAGCTTGAGCTCGCCCGCGGCTTTTTCCGTGAACGTCACCGCAACGATCTCGATCATCTTCGCGCGGCCGGTCGCGAGCACCCGCAGAATCCGGTTGACGAGCTCGGTCGTCTTGCCCGTGCCGGCCGCCGCTTCCACGACTAACGTGTCGTCGAGCGCCTCGGCGATCGCGCGCCGCGCGTCGGCGTCGGCGTACTGTTCGTTAGTGAAGCAGGTCATTTTTCACTGCTCGCGGGGCCCAACTTCTTTCGATCGCGCCGGGGCCCCACCCCCGGCGCCGTGCTCTGCGCCTGCGCGCATCGCAACGGCTCAAGGCTGTCGCTCGCTTCGCGCGGGCCGCAGGCGCTATCGCATCGTCCTCAGCGCCTCGAGATCCGCAAGTCGATCGGGCGCCTTCCGCTTCACTCGCTCTTCTTCGCGCGGACCACACACCGGGCGAAAGTCGCACCACGCGCACGCCCGCTCGGCCGGCGCGGCGACGAGGGAGCCTTGTTCGATGGCGCGATCGATGATGGACAGCGCTTGAAGACCTTGCCCCCGCGTGTAGTCGTTGATGGGAATCGGGAGCTCCGCGAAGCCGCCTGCCGTCGTGCAGTAGAAGAGCCGCCCTTCGACGACCTTCTTGCCAAGTCCTCGCTCGACAGCGACGCTGTACAACACCGGCTGTAGCACCGCTCCCCCGCCGATAATCAGATCCGGATTCGAGCGGTTCTTGCCCGTCTTGTGATCGGTGACCCGGAACACGTCGAGATCGGGCCGATGCTCGATGAGATCGACCGAGCCGCGGAGGACGAAGCGGCCGTCGACGACCACCGGATCAGGCAGGCTGTGCGGGTCGCGACCCTGGTCATGATCAAATGCTCGCGGGGCCCCGCGTTCTTCAGGGCGCCGGGGCCCCACCCCCGGCGCATCGGGCTCAAGGCTGTCGCTCGCTCGCGTCCCGGCGCTCAGCGCCTGCGGCTGCTGTCGAGCGCCAAAGCGCGAGACAGCGGCGGTCGGGGGTGGGGCCCCGGCCGCATTGAAGGAAGACTCGCTATCGCCACCCCAACGCGGCTGCCGCGTTGGGGGCCCCGGCTCCTCGCGCGGGCCGCCGGCGCCCAATCCAAAGCTGAATTCGAAGTACTTCGGTTGCCATGCGCTACCGTCGGCGAGCTTCTGCACCCAGATGTCGAGGTCGCGCCGCAACTCATCGATCTCGTCGCGCCACACGCGACCGATGGCCGGCGCGAGCTGTTCAGCGTAGTCGTCGGCAACCCGTTCG
This sequence comes from Acidobacteriota bacterium, assembly GCA_003222555.1. GTDB lineage: Bacteria > Acidobacteriota > Vicinamibacteria > Vicinamibacterales > CAVVIG01 > JAHFUJ01. Next base: position 7,802 of record QHWL01000069.1, read on the forward strand.
AGCACGGTCTCGAGCGTTCTTAGCGCGTGCGGCAGCCGATCGGCCGACACCGGCAGCGCGTTCTCCGCCTGCATCGCGCGGTAGAACTCCGCCTGCACGCTATGGAACAGGCTGCCGCGGGTGAGCGGATCCATGCGTACGAGCGGCTCCGGCTCGTCCCACGGCTCGAGGCGGTAAATCGTGGCGAGAAGAAACTGGTACGGACAGCTCGCAAACCGCTGAAGCGCAGACAACGAGTAGGGCCTGCGGCCCAGCCGTTGGGCATCGAGCGCAGACTTGATGGCCGGCGCAGCCTTGATCAGCCCATCGCTTGTCGACCAGGCGGCTCGGCCGCGAGCCCAGCGGCTGATAACCGACCGACGCAGCGCGTCATTGAGCCCCAGCAGGTAGTGGGCGTGCCCTTTGACGGACACCGGGTCCCGGCTGTCGAGCAGCGGCTTCAGTACGGCGAGATCGTGCTCGAGGTCGTCAATGGCGCGATCGGGATCTTTCGGCGCCGGCCAGGCGAGGCTGGCGCCGGCTTGTTCCGCGGCTTCGACGGCGAGCACGCGGTGATCGGGGATGCGGCCGGTAATCGCCCGCACGACGTCGAGCGCGTAGAAGGAGGGCACGCGGGCGCGCGTTTCCGCGACGTCGAGGCGTGGATACGACAGATACAGTTTTTCGCCGGCGGCGCCGATCGCAATCTTGAGCAGCAGGCGCTCAGCGCTGCCCCGCTCCTCCTGGCCGACGAGGCCAGGATCGAGCGCGCGGCGGCGATCGTCGAGCAGCAGCGGATCCTCGCGCGGCCGCTGCGGCACGACGCGCTCGGCCAGGCCGGGCACGAACACCACGCGGAAGCTCCGCCCGCGCGCCTGGTGCGGTGTCCCGACGAACAGGCGTCCGTATCGTCGCGACGGCGGCTCGCGGTCGAGCATCACCAGTCGATCGTGCAGAACGTCGCGCGCTTCCTCGACGGTCACCGGCCCGACGTCGGCCATCGGCCGAAGATCCGCCAAGGTCTGCAGTACCCGGGTGGGCCGGCGCAAGGCACGCGCCGCCAGGTTCGACAGCCGATCGAGCCAGTCTCCCCACGTGGCGCGGTCGGGCCAGTCGGCCAGCTCGTCGATGATCGGTAGCGCGAACTCGCGCAGGTGGCCAAGATTCCGGAGATCGCGTTCGTACCGTGCGATGCGCGCCGACTCCGGCTCGTCGCGGGCGATCTCGGCGATCCGGAAGCGATAGTCGGCGGCCAAGCCGTCGAGACGGCGCCGCCACCGGGCCTTGCCCTCGGCGCGCGTGCGCCCGCCAACCACCGCTGATTCGACAATGAGCTCTTCCCATTTCCACGGCGACCGCAGCGTGCCGGCGACGATCGCTTCATCGTCGGAGTCGATCGACCGCTCGGCCGTGGCAACCGCCAGTTCCGGATCATCCGTATCGTCGCGCGGGGCAAGGAATTCGGCGAAGACCTCATCGGCAGGCGTCACCCGGTCGGCCGCCCGCGACGGGTCGGCCGTCTGTGGGACCTGGCCGAGCGAAAGATACTCGTCGAATCGCTTGGCAGAGAGTCGGTCGACGGCGCAGGACAACAGCGCAACAAACGCACGGCCGGCAGGATCGGGACGCCGCGTGCCGCGATCGAAGTAAACCGGGACACCGCCGCGCGCGCAGGCATGTTCGAGAAGGCCGAGATATTGGAGCGGCGTGCGCAGGACGACCGCCATTTCATCGAACGGCACACCGCGCTGCGCTTCGTCGAGGACGCGACGGACGATCTCGACCGCCTCGCGCCCTTCCCCCGGCGCCGAGAACAGCGTGACGTCGCCGGAGCGTTCGCGCCCCGTCGGTCGGTCGATCGTAAACACGTAGCGGCGAAGGTTCGCCAGGTCGCTGGCCGGCGGCGCCCCGTCGGGCTGCGCCTCGACGGCAGCGCCCAACGCAATTAGCGCGTCCAGCGCGGACTGATCGCCGTCGGGAACTGTCGCGAGGATGGCGGGCGAACGCGCTGCAAGGGCCGCGACAAACTCACGTTCAACACGCGATTCGAGCGGAACGTCCAGCAGCACGATCGGCAGGTCGGCCCATCGGACCTCGCCGGCACGACAGGCGTCGGCCGCCAGACGGAACAATGCCGCGCGATCGTCCACGGCGGCGCAATCGAGCTGTTGGTCGACGCGGGCGAGCAGACGGCCGACGTCGGCGGCCGCCGCATCGGAGACCGCGAGTCGATCGGGCGTGATGCCTGCGAGTCGCAGCTCGTGGAGCGTCCGCGCGAGAGCCTTCGGAAAGCCGGGCAGCGAGGCTACCGGCGCGAAATACGCGAGGTCGCCCGCAGTCACGGCGTCGAACACCGCGCGCGTGGCAATCGCCTCGGCGCCGGCCTGTGTCCCCGGCGCGCGGCGGGCTCCGGTGAGTCGCCCCGCTGCCACGCGGGCGGCGAGCTCAGTCAAGCTGAACCGCGTGAGCCCGAACGTCGCTTTCGCCCGCTTGGCCACCGCGCGCGCGAGATCGTCTGCCGCGCCACGAGACGCGCCGACGATCACCGCTTCGGCCGCCGACGGACGTGAGGAAAGGAAGTGCTGCGCCGCGCCAAGCCGCGCAGCCGCGGAGGTCGAGGTCACGACCCGCAGCGCCATGTCAGCGCCTGGTCCTGTCCTGACTACGGAGAGGAGTCATCACCGTTCCTCCCGGACGCCGTGCCGGGCATTCGGCAACGCGGCGCTACGCCGCGTTGAATCTACAAGGTAGAGCCTGGGAGCCGAAAATTCAAGCGCCAAGAAACCGTTGACCGCCGAGACCGCCGAGACCGCGAAGAAGAAAACGCTAAGAATTCTCGGCGTGCTCTGCTACGTGCCCTCACAGCTCCATCTGCATGCCGATTTCGACAACACGGTCGGGTGGGATCTGAAAGAAGTTGGTCGCGCGTCTCGCGTTGCGTGACAGAAAGATGAACAGCTTGTCGCGCCACCCGGCCATGCCGATGCGATTGTTCACAAACAGCGTGAGGTGCGCGAGGTAAAAGGTGGTGTCCTCGGGCTGAAGCTCGAGCCCGAGCACCTTGGCGCTCGCGAGCGCGTCAGGCACGTCGGGCCGCTGCATGAATCCGTAGCGCGCGACGACGCGGTAGAAGCCATGTGCGAGCCGGTGGACCTCGATCGCGGTCTCCGGTGCGACGTCCGGCACGTCGAGAATCGACACCGTCAAGAGGACGACCTGTGTGTGCAACACCTTGTTATGTTTGAGGTGATGCACGAGGATCGGTGGTGCTCCCTGTGCTCTCCCCGTCATGAACACGCCGGTGCCACTGACGCGGACCGGCGGTCGGGCTGCCAGCCGCTCAAAAAACGTGTCGAGCGGAATCTCCGACTCGGCCAGCCGCTTCGCCACGAATTGTCGCCCCGTTTTCCACGTCGACATCACGGTATAAACTCCCGCGGCGACGAGCAGCGGAAACCACCCGCCATGCTGGATCTTGATGATGTTCGCCCCGAAGAACGCCAGGTCGATGGTGAGGAACGCCGCCGTCACGAGGCCGGCGCGCCACACGCTCCATCGCCACCGCTCGCGTGCGACGACGTAGGCCAGCAGCGTCGTAATCACCATCGTCGTCGTCACCGCCATGCCGTACGCCGCGGCAAGGTTGGTCGACGACCGGAAGCCGAACACCAGCCCGACCGTCGCAATCATCAGCAGCCAGTTGATTTCGGGAATGTAGACTTGTCCCTTCTCGTGCTCCGACGTGTGATGGACGTCGAATCGCGGCGAATACCCGAGCTGGACCGCCTGTTGAGTGAGCGAAAACGCGCCCGAGATCACCGCCTGCGAAGCGATGACCGCCGCAATCGTCGCCACCACCACCAACGGATAGACACCCCAGTCTGGGGCGAGACCATAAAACGGGTTCTGTTGCGCGTCCGGATTGGAGAGGAGCAACGCACCCTGACCGAGGTAATTGATGACGAGCGCCGGCAGCACGAGGGCGAACCACGCGGTGCGAATCGGCGCGCGTCCGAAATGGCCCATGTCGGCATACAGGGCCTCCGCGCCCGTCACGGCAAGGAACACGGCGCCAAGCGTGAGGAAGGCGCGCAGGCCGTGCGCCTCGAAGAACGTGACGGCAGGCACCGGGCTGAGCGATGACAAGACGATTGGTTTCGAGAAAATCGGCGGGAGCCCGGCGATCGCAATCGTGACGAACCAGACGATCATGATCGGCCCGAACACTTTTCCGATCCCGCTGGTGCCGCGGTGTTGGAAGAGAAACAACAGGATCAGGATCACGACGGTGATCGGGACGACAAACGGCTCGAACACATCCGTGGCGACCTGGAGACCTTCGACGGCGCTCAAGACAGAGATTGCCGGCGTGATCATGCCGTCGCCGTACAACAACGCTGCCCCGAAGAGCCCGATGGCGACCAATGCCGCATGCAACGGCTCCCCTGCTTTGGAGCGTAGAAGCGCCACCAGCGCGAGAATGCCGCCTTCACCTCCGTTGTCGGCGCGCATGACAAACAGCAAGTACTTCACCGACACGGTCAGGATGAGCGACCAGAAGATCAGCGACAGCACGCCGAGCACATTGGCGAGCGTGACCGGGATGGAGTGGGTTCCCGCGAAACATTCGCGGAGCGCGTAAAGAGGGCTCGTGCCGATATCGCCGAAGACGATGCCGAGCGCGCTGAGGATCAGAAGCCCGGCGCGTGAATGTCCGCGTCCGCGCACCTCGGTCGACGAGTCAGTAAAAGTGACCGACACCAGCGTGGATTATTATGCCCTGTGAACACCGCTCATGGCGCGTTCATGTGCCTCTGAGTATGATCGCAAAAGTCCGCCTGCAGTCGGACGCTTCTTACTCGTCCGCCTAAAAGGCGACATTACGTGCTCATGGATTGAAGCATGCGGGTTCTTCTCGTCGAAGACGAACCGACTGCCGCGCAGGTGCTTGCGAAAGGGTTGCGCGAGCAGGCGTACGCGGTGGACGTGGCGTCTGATGGAGAGACCGCAATTTTTTTGGTCGGCACGACCGATTATGACGCCGTGATTCTCGACGTCATGCTCCCCGTGAAGGACGGAATGGCGGTGTGTCGCACGATCCGCGCATCCGGATCCTCTGTCCCGATTCTGATGGTCACGGCGCGCGACGCCGTCGAGGCTCGCATTGAAGGACTCGACTGTGGGGCGGACGACTATCTGGTGAAGCCGTTCGACTTCGGCGAGCTGCTCGCGCGGCTGCGTGCGCTGATTCGGCGCGGTGGGCATCCGATGCTGCCCGAGCGGCTGTCGGTCGGTTCGCTGGTACTCGACACCCGGAGCCGTCGACTGTGGGTGCGAAACCGCGAGGTGCTGCTGACGGCGAAGGAATACGCCCTGCTCGAGTATCTGGTGAGGCGAGCCGGCGATGTCGTCGGCCGCGCGGACATCGCGGAGCACGTCTGGGATGAACATTACGATCCGCTGTCCAACGTGGTCGACGTATACGTCCAGCGGCTGCGGCGCAAGCTGGACCGGCCCGGATCCGAATCGTTGATTCGCACTCGCCGCGGCGAAGGCTATCAGCTCGAGCTCACGCGAGACAGCCGATGAGAGCCCTGTCGCTGCGGGCTCGGCTCACCCTGTGGTACAGCCTGGCGCTGGTGGTCGTGCTCTGTTTCTTTGGCGCCGATCTGGCGTGGGTGCAAGGACGACTTGGCGTGCGCCGAATCGACCGCGACCTGAGAGGCGAGACCGCGACGCTCGCCACCATTCTCCGAGACGAGCTGAAAGAACACGACAGTCGGGCGCAAGCTGCGGCGGAGGCAGGGCAGAGCGTAGCGGCGCTCGGACGCGCGGTCGCCATCCTCGACGAGGGGGGCCTGCCTCCCGCCGCCATGTGGAACGGCAGCAGCGGGACCCCTTGCGTGGACCGTACGGACGCCGTCTGGCGGATGGCGGGTTCATGCCCAGCCGCAAGTCTTCGACGACTCCACGCTGGTGCTCCTGGTCGCAAGCCCGCTGACCGACGTGCGGCGCGAACAGCACGAGGTGCAGGAGGCGCTGTTAGTGGCGATCCCAATCGCGCTCCTCCTCGCCGGCGGGGGCGGTCTCTGGCTCGCGTCAATCGGGCTGCGGCCGATTACCGACATGGCGCGGCGCGCGGCGCAAATTCCGCTCACCGGCATGGAAGATATCGGGCATGCGAACCGTACCGACGAACTGGGCCAGCTCGCCCGCGCGTTCAACGCGCTCGTCGCCCGGCTGCGCAGCGCGCTGCAGACGCAGCGCCAGTTCATGGCAGATGCGTCTCACGAGCTCCGGACGCCTGTCTCCATCGTCCGCACGGCCGCTGATGTCGCGCTCAGCCGTGACCACCGCGATGAAGTCGACTATCGCGAGACGCTGACCATCGTGAGCGATCAGGCACGGCGTTTGAGCCGGCTCGTGGCGGACATGCTCGTCCTCGCCCGAGCGGACGCCGGCGGGTATCGGCTTCGGCCCGTCGATCTCTATCTCGACGAGCTCATCGCCGACTGTCGCCGCGCGGTCGATGTTTTGGCGGCGGAGCGGGGGGTGATCGTCGATTCGGCGGACATGCCCGAGCTGCCGTTTCGGGGCGACGAGGATCTTCTTCGCCAGCTCGTTCTGAACCTGCTGCAGAATGCGGTCCAGCACACGCCGTCGGGAGCTTCCGTCACGATCACCACCTGTCAGGATCGGGACGGGTTGAAAATTCGCGTGACCGACGCCGGGCGCGGGATTCCACCCGCCGATCAGACCCGAATTTTCGATCGATTCGTGCAGCTCGATGCTTCTCGCCGCGCAACGGGGACTGGCCTCGGGCTGCCCATTGCGAGGTGGATCGCCGAGGCGCACCACGGCACGCTAGTGCTGGAATCGAGCGGCGCTGCCGGCAGCATCTTTTGCGTGTCGCTGCCGACCCAGATGCCCCTCGCCAAGGCGTAATTCGGCCGTGGCGATCAGCGCGGCCCGCTCGGGATTGTTGTTGCGGTTGTCGAAAAGAAGGGCGGCCGAATCAAATCGGGAGCCAGTTCGCCTATTTGTTGATGACGACGGCCGTCAGCGTGCCGCGAAGAGGGTTTGACATTCCGGATGCCACGATGGCCGATGAGCCGGTAGTCGCGACCAGCGCGGCCGACACTTTGAAGGTGTGCAACCCTGCCGCCAGTCCAGGCACCACAACCGAGAACGACCAGTTCGCGACGTTGGGGACGATTGCGCTGTTGACGGCGTAGATCCGCCTCTGGACAGTCTGGTTCGGCGTGGTGAGGTTATCCACGAACAAGTAGATGTCGACGACGACGGCCTG
>QHWL01000485.1:0-877 GCA_003222555.1 Acidobacteriota bacterium
TCGCGATCGAGGCGTAATCGGGCGCGACGTTGACGAGGAGCCAGTCGACCATGGACGGCGCCGACCCGGCGAGCACCACGTTGACGACATTGAAGGTGGCGAGATCCACGATACCAGCGTGTGCGCCGGCCTCGGCGCACAGCGATTCATATTCCTCCACGACGTCGCGCCGCGCCAGCGACACGATGAACTCCTGCCCGTCCTGGGCGCGCTGCCCGGGCACGTAGCTGACCTGCGCGTCCTCGATCGCGAACGGCGCGGTTTTGCGCACCTGCCACCGGACGAGCTGGTCGAGATCGGCCGCGCGAGCCGGCACCTGCTCGAAGCGCACGAGCGACACCTTCGCCACGAGATCGGGCACGACGACGCCGATGCGCCGGGGCCGGCCCGTTCGCTCGAGCACACGGCCGAGAGCGGCGACGACCGCCGCCCGGTTGTGCGCGTTGTGAGTGGTCAGCGACGGGACGAGCGCGCCGTCGACCAAAGGCTCGACGGCATGCGCGGCGACACACGGCTTGTGACCGCGAAACTCCAGGCTCGCAGCCGACACCTGGTGGGCGGCGAACTCGACCGCGACGGTCGGGCCCGACGAGTCGCGCAGCGAGGTCAAGACACTCATCGAAAGAGGCTCATTCGACGAAGGTCACCTTGTTAATCTCGCGGAGCGTCGTGATGCCTTCCAAGACCCGCTCGACGGCCGATTCGCGCAGGAAGCGCATACCCTCTTCCCGCGCGGCCTTCTTGATCTCCGAGCTCGGCCGCTTCTCGAGAATCATCTCGCGAATGTGGTCGGAGAGATCGAGCAGCTCGCAAATGCCGGTCCGGCCCTTGTAGCCGGTCCCGCCGCACTCGATGCAGCCGAGCCCTTCGTAGAAGG
>QHWL01000485.1:903-6978 GCA_003222555.1 Acidobacteriota bacterium
GTCGCCTTGACCGGCCGCTTGCAGTGCTGGCAGATCGTGCGTACGAGCCGCTGCGCCAGCACGCAGTTCAACGCGGACACGAACTGATAGGCCTCGACGCCCATGTTCAGGAACCGCCCGAGCACGTCGAGCACGTTGTTGGCGTGGACGGTCGTGAAGACGAGATGGCCCGTGAGCGCCGAGTTGATGGCAATCTGCGCCGTCTCGGCGTCGCGGATCTCGCCGACCATGATCTTGTCGGGGTCGTGACGGAGAATCGATCGCAGGCCGCGCGCGAACGTGAGCCCCTTCTTCTCGTTGATGGGAATCTGAGTGATGCCTCTGAGCTGGTACTCGACCGGGTCTTCAATCGTGATGATCTTGTCCTCGACCGACTTGATCTCCGACAGCGCCGCGTAGAGCGTCGTCGTCTTTCCGCTGCCGGTCGGCCCCGTGACGAGCACCATCCCGTATGGCTCTGCGATGTACTTGCGGAAGCGTTTCAGCTCCGCGTCGGGGAAGCCGAGGATGTCGAGCCGCAGCTCGGTGAACTGCTCGCTGATCGACTCCTTGTCGAGAATACGGATGACCGCGTCCTCTCCGTGAACGCTCGGCATGATCGACACGCGGAAGTCGATCGTCTTGCCCGGCATCCGCAGCCGGAAGCGGCCGTCCTGCGGCACGCGCTTCTCGGCGATGTCGAGCTCCGCCATGACCTTGATGCGCGAGATGATCGAGCTGTGAAACTGCTTGGCAATGGGCCGCATCGCGGGCTGCAGCACGCCGTCGATCCGGTACTTCACGTGCACGGCATCGTCCTGCGTTTCGATGTGGATGTCGCTCGCCCGCCGCTGAATGGCCGTATAGATCGTCGAGTCGACGAGCCGGATGACCGGGCTGATGTCGCTCGTCAGCCGTTCGACGGTGAGGCTCTCGTCGCCGTTCTCTTCTTCCTTCAGCAGCTGCAACCGGAAGCCCTCGGTGGCTTCCTCGAGCACGCGCTGTGAGCTCTCGCTCTTTTTCAGAATCGACTCGATCGCCGAGCGCGCGCCCACGGTGACCTTGATGGGCGTCGAGAGGAGCACCGCCAGCTCGTCGATCATCGGCAGGTCGGTCGGATCGGAAACGACGATGACCAGGGTCTTGCCTTCGCGGCGGTACGGCACAAATCCGTAGCGAAGCATCAAGTCCGCGGGAATCGACCGGAACAAGTCCTGGTCGATTCGGAACGAGTCCATGTCGACGAACTCGAGCCGATACCGCTCGGCGAGCCGGCGCGCCTGCTCCAGTTCCGCGCGGCGCTCGTCGGCTCCCAGCTCGCCGGACTCGGTATGAAACTGTGTCGCGGGAATATTCAAAATCGCTCCTCTTACGAGAGCACCGAGCTCAACTGGAACAGCGGCATGTACAGAGCCAGGAGCAACCCGGCGATGACCATGCCCATGACGACGAGCAGCACCGGCTCGACGAGCGTGACGAAGCGCTCCATGTTGGTCGAAATCTCCTCGTCGTAGAAGTCGGCCACCGTGTTCAGCATGTCCTGCAGCGCGCCGGTCGATTCGCCCACTTCGGCCATCTTGACCGCGACTTCGGGAAAGGCCTTGCGGGCCTCGAGCGCGGCGGCAAACGACTCCCCTTCGCGGACGTGTGTGCTCACGATCTCGAGCTGCTCGGACATGTACTGGTTGCCGATCGACTTGGTCGCAATGTCGAGCGCGTTGACGAGTGGGAGGCCACCGCCGAGCAGCGTCGCCAGCGTCCGCGCCATCTGCGAGGTTGCGAACTTGCGGGCGATCTGGCCGACCAGTGGCAACCGAAGCACTAGGTGATCGAAGCGCGCTTTTTGACCCGGCCGTCGCACCCAGGCGATGACGCTCGTCGCCGCGGCCCCGAATACGATGAGCAGCAGCAGATACTGTGCGCGGATGAACGCCGAGACCTTGACGATGACCCGCGTGGCGAGGGGGAGGTTGGCGCCATAGGTGCCGTAGAAATCGGAGAAGGCCGGCACCACCTTCAACACGATGATGCTCACGACCACGAGCGCAAGCGACACGAGAATCGCCGGATACACCAGCGCCGAGATGGTTTTTCTCTTCACCGTGGCGATGATCTTCGCGTAGTCGACGTACCGCCGCAGCACTGCGTCCAGATTGCCGCTGCGCTCGCCCGCCAGCAGCGACGCCGTGTACACTCGTGGAAACAGATCGCTGTGCGAGGCAAAGGCGTCCGAGAGCGCCGTGCCCGACCGCACCTTGTCGTGGACATCGTCGAGCACCGCGCGAAATACCGGGGAGTCTATACGCCGCTTCAGCAGGTCGAGCGATTGGACCAGGGGCATGCCCGCCTTGAGCAATGTGGCCAGCTCCTGGTTGAGGAACTCGCGCGAGTTGACTTGATTGCGCTGCGGGAGCCGAATCGACACCCCAGCGATCGCGCCCTTCGGCTGCAGCGAAAGGACGAAAAGGCCCTTTTCTTCCAGTTCGTGGCGCAGGCGTGCTTCGTTTTCAGCCGCGTAAACGCCTTCCACGACCTGGCCGCTGGCGGACGCGAGGCGGCAACGGAATTCCACAGCTCAGGCGTCTCCGCCGCAATTGCTTGTCACCATGGACATTATCGGCACCAAATTATAGCAGTTCCAGTGGCTGCATCAGTCGAGGGCGGCGCCCCACGGTCTTAACAGTTAGACCGTCCGATGGTGCGAAAAGCTGGGGAAAAAAGGAGGTCGCCTCCCTTTCTGCTGACCGGAACAGCCGCGGGCCCCTCTCCTCGGAGGTTCCACCCCGGCAGCCCCTTCCTGCCTGGCGCCGACAATCATCCTTCCAGACGAAGACTTCTCGCCCAGCGTTCGACCGGACACCGTTGAAAGCCCGGAGAATTCGTCCGTCGAGGTGGCTGGACGCTTGCAAACCGCAGGGGGGTCGGGAGTCGATTTCAGTTTTTGCCAACACTGCAGCGGAACAGGCGCAAAAACTGAAAACGACTCCCGACCCCCTCGCAGTATCCCCTCGCAGTATGAAACGCCTGATTTCAGCGTGCGTCGTATCCGGCTGCTTCAGCGTGGCGCTGGCGGGCGAAGGGCCGAGCCTGGAAGGCGCGTACGGCGTGCGGCTGATCCAGGACGACTTGGGACCGATGCACCAGGAGGGTCCTGGCGTGGCACCGCCGGAAGGGCTGCTCGTGTTTGGCGGCGACAACAACAAGACATTCCTCGGATGTCTAGTCTGTCCGGAAACCGATCGGGACTCCTTGTTCAATCGCTTCGGCACCTACGGGAGTCGCTTTGCCGCGAACAGCATCCTGAACCGCTTCGGCCCGTTCGGCGGCAAGTTCGCGCCCTACAGCCCCTGCAACGTCTATTCAACGACTCCGCCAGTGATTGTGGATGCTGACGGAGAGAACTATGGCGAGCTGACTCTCAACCGCGACAGTGCGCGGCAGGCGAAAATAGAGGGTCTGAACGCATGGCTGGCTGCACTCTGCGCAGCCAAATGATGGACGAAGTCTCTGTCCGGACGCTCGGTCGGTGTGTGTTTCGCGTGCTGTGCCGTCGAGCTTTTTCCTAACGAAGAAGGGCAAGCACGCGCGAGACATAATCGCGCGTCTCCGGATACGGCGGCACGCCGCGGAAGCGCGCGACAGCCGCTTCACCAGCGTTATAGGCCGCCAGGGCCGACGCCAACTGAAATCGCTCGAGCAGTGACTTGAGGTGCTTGATCCCCGCTTCGATGTTCGACTTCGGATCGTAGGGATCGGCGACCTGATAGCGGCGCGCAGTGTCCGGCATCAATTGCATCAGCCCCATCGCGCCCTTCCGCGACCGCGCACTTGCAATGTAGGCTGATTCCACCTGAATCACCGCCCTGACCAGCTTCGCGTCGACGCCCTGGTTCGCGGCGGCCGTGTTGATGATCTCGGCGTAGGGCGAGAGGGCGGCGGCGTCCGGCTGGGAACTGACTTCCGGTCCCGGTGGGGTCCCCGAGGGTTCCTCGGGTTCGGGTTCCGGATACGGCACTTCGTCGGGCGCGATGCGGGCGATGACCGACGGCTCGCAGACGATTTCACCTCCGCCGCGCAGCGTCAGCACGAGCGAGTCGCCTTCAATGTGATGACCCTTGACCGACAGACTGCGGCCCGACTGGAAGAATACCAATTCCGCGCGCGCCGGCCATGCCCCAAACAGCATCACGACGAAGGACACCACTGACACGAAGGTGCGAACGGTCGGCAGAGAGCCATTCATTTGTTGCCCTTCGTGTCATTCGTGTCCATTGTTTCCTTTGTGTCCATTGCATTTACCTCGCATCGACAAAAGCATGGAGCACACGCACCCCGAGCTCTCGCGGGTCCTTGCTGCTGGAGTCGAGCAATGCCGGGACGAACGTTTTGTCGACCGAAATTTCGAGCTCCGCAATGTCGACCGACCCGAGCCGGGCGGCCGGCAGCGGAATTTTCCGAAGCACCTCCTGCTTCGGGCCGAGCGTGAACCGATCGACGGCCTGTCCCCCGAGGCTCACCTGGACCTGCTGCGGTTCGTTGAGCAGGGTGACGGGGTTATCGAGGACAAGGTAGAACACGCTGTCTTTCTTCGGATTCTTGAACGAGAGCATCGCCTGTTTCTTCGTCCATTGCCACTCGACCGACGCGTTGTGCTCGGCGACCTCGGCCGGATACCAGCCGTCCTTGAACACCGTGAACACGTTTTCGGTTTGCGGCACCAGCTGCAGCCGTCTCATTTTGTACGAAAGCTTTCCGACGTCCTCACCAGCGAGAGGAAGGCGCTTCTGGTTGCTCGTGGAGTACAAACCCAGTTCGATCGTCGCCTCGCCGACGTACGGGTAAATCGGCACGAATTCCGTCTTCGTGTACTCGATCTCCTGGCCTTGCTTCCATTGTGTGGTCGGGACCGACGGATCGTGATCGTAGGTCCACATCAATTCTCCATCCGTGTCGACGACGTGCACCATGACTCGATAGTCCTGGTCGATGGCGCCGGTGTTTTGGACGACGAACTTATAAGTAATCTCGATCGGGCTGCCAAGCGGCGCCTTGTCGCGGTTCATCCTGATACTCGGCGAGGCCACCGGCGGTGCCGGCGGCTCCTGCTTGCGGCAGCCAGCCGCCATCGGCGCGATCGCTCCTGCCAACGCGATAAAGATCCCGAGCGAACGAATCGGCGTGGAAACCGTCATAGACAGAGTCGGTGTGTAACCAACGGACACTTGGCAAAAAACAACGGTCTCTCATCATAGTTCAGTTGCCGCATCTGCCGCAATCTGTTAGAGTTCGCGCCATGTCGCAGGAAGCGTTGGGGCTAATCGAAACCAGGGGTCTCATTGGTGCGGTCGAGGCCGCCGACGCCATGGTGAAAGCGGCCAACGTCATCCTGATCGGCAAGGAGTATATCGGTGCCGGATACGTCACCGTGATGGTACGCGGCGACGTCGGCGCGGTGAAAGCCGCGACCGACGCGGGCGCTGCCGCTGCGCGGCGCGTCGGAGAGCTCGTGTCGGTACACGTCATACCCCGGCCGCACAACGAAGTCGAGAAGATCCTCCCTAAAGGTGCCTAGGGTGATTCGCCACGAAGGACACAAAGGACACGAAGGACGCAAACAGAAAAAGGGTTTGAACCTATCGGCGCCCTCCGTGGTAGAGCATTTTCACGATAGTTAGTGGCCTTCCTGGTTGATCAGCGATGGCAGCACCCGGCTCTTCCCCGCAGACCGATCGCGACCTCACATCGATTGCGGAAGCGCGGGCGCTGGCGCAGCGCGCGAAGCGGGCGTGGCTCGAGCTGGCGGAATTCTCCCAAGACCGAATCGACGCCGTCGTGGACGCCATGGCCGGAGCGGCCACACAGCAAGCCGAGACGTTCGCGCGTCTCGCCGTCGAAGAGACCGGCTACGGGGTCGTCGCCGATAAGATCCAGAAAAACCTCTTCGCTTCGCAAAAAGTCTACAACTTCATTCGGCCGATGAAGACAGTCGGCGTCGTCGCCCGGCACGAAGACAAACGGGTTGTCGAAATCGCGGAGCCCTTCGGCGTCGTCGCCGCCGTGGTGCCGTCCACGAACCCAACGTCGACCGCGATCTAC
>QHWL01000477.1 GCA_003222555.1 Acidobacteriota bacterium
GACGCTGATAGAAATAGAGCGCCGGCAGGTTGTCATTGGTCGTCGCCACCACGAGACGGCGAAGCTTCAGACGGCGGGCCAGCAGCTCGGCTTCTGCCATGAGATAGCCGCCCACTCCCGACCGCTGCCACATGGGATCGGTCGCGAGAGCGACTATTTGCAGTGCGTCGCCCAGCAGCCGGTACGCCAGGACGCCGGACGGATCCGCCTGCATGACGGCGACGAGCGCCGGCATCTGATCGATGTCCATCACCTCGCCGAAGGCGACGATTTTGGTCCGGCCGAAGTCGCGCTGAATGAGCTCGCGCGCGGCAAGACGGTCGGCGTCGGTCGCCTCGCGGACCAGGACAGGCGGCAGCTCCAGATGCGGCCGGCACGTGCAGACGATCTGCAGCTGCGCGTCTTCCCAATCAACGAATTTTCCGCAGCGGGAGCAACGCAGGACGGCGGGCTTGGCGCCGAATTGATCGGACGACAACTCAGGCGTGGTCATGTACAGCACCTCGGCGCGCGCGTTTACGCCCGCGGGGGGATCGACCCGGGAAGTTCCTTAAAGTGCGCTTCGGGATTTCTCGCTGGGCGCCAGCCGCGGGCGCCGTCCAACAACCCACCAGATCACCAGCGCGAAGGTGACGGCGACGGCGACCAACGTCGTGCCAAACAACCAGAGGGTGCGGTAAAGAATCGACTGGGTCTCCATCCGCGCGTCGAGCACGAGCGGGACGCCGTGGAGACGATCGTCCAGCGACTGCTCCCACATGAGAATGTTTCCGCGTCTCCAATTGCTCGGCAGCGTGTTGTGGTACGCGATCTTGCTGGGCACGTGCAGGCGAAAAGCGACGATCTCGCCGCCGGTCCAACCCACTTTGCCCACGCTCTTGTTCGCCGCCTGCGCAATCGACTGCCGGTACACGTACAAGTCGCCGTCACGTTCGTACCGGTACGTCGACCAGGCAAATGGCGTGGCCTCTCCGAGCCGCCGAACATCATCCACATCGACACGCACGTGAACGAAGCGGCGATTGCTGCGCCGCGAGAAGCTGACCTGCCTCACATGAGTCACTGCGGTGTTATAGAGGCTGCGGATCTGCTGGCGATCGATCGGTACGTTGGATCGGACGTCGAACGAGGCGCCGCGCAGCGCGTCGAGCGCGGGAATCGAGCTGTTCACGTATACCGTCGCAGTCCCGTCGAGCGACAGATAAATGTCTTCTTCGTACTCGTACTGCCGAAAGAACCCGCCGCCCCCGCAGGCGACCGCCGTCGCCGCGACCAACGCGAGCGCCGCGACCCGACCGGTCCGCATAACCGCCAATGATATAGTACAAGTTTCCCTGACTGCGTTTTTCAGAACATGCCTGCCAGACCCGTGCTGTATCTCATCGACGGCAGCAATCAGATGTACCGCGCCTATCACGCGATTCGCGGTCTCACCGGTCCCGACGGACGATCCACGAACGCTGTGTACGGGTTCGTCACGATGCTCCGCAAGCTCGTCAACGACCAGCGGCCCGAGCTCATTGCGGCGTCGTTCGATCTTGCCGGTGCGACGTTCCGCTCCGGGCTCGCGGCCGACTACAAAGCCAACCGCGCGCCCATGCCGCCCGACCTCGCCGAGCAGATTCCGCGGGTCCACCGCGCCTGCGAGGCCCTCGGCGTCCCGATTCTCACATACGAGGGGTACGAAGCCGACGATGTGATCGGCACGATCGCCGAGCGGGCGGCGGCCGAGACCTACGGCGTCGCGATCGTCACGGGTGACAAAGACTTCTTTCAACTCGTGCGAGACGGCATCCGCGTGTTCAACCCCCGCGACGAAGGCACGTGGTACGACGAAGGCGGCGTGAAAGAGAAGTTCGGCGTCGCGCCGGCACAGGTTGTGGACGTGCTCTCGCTGATGGGCGACTCGATCGACAACGTGAAGGGCGTCCCCGGCATCGGCGAAAAGGGAGCCCGCGATCTGATTTCCAGCTACGGCTCGCTCGACGCGCTCCTCGAGCGCGCGACCGAGATTCCCCAGAAGAAGTACCGCGAGGCGCTGTTGGCACATGCCGAGGGGGCGCGCTCGAGCCGCGAGCTGCTGCGGATTCATACCGACGTGCCGGTGGACATCGACGTCGAGTCGTTCCGTTACCGTGGACCGTCGCGCGAGGCCTGCTACGAGCTGTTCACCGAGCTGGGGTTCCGTTCGCTGGTGATGGAGTTCGCGCCGACGGCGGAGACGGTGGAAAAGGATTACCGGCTCGTGGCGACTATCGACGATTTGCGTGAGCTCGTCGAGGCGCTGCGATCGGCCGGCCGGTTCGCGCTGCGCGTGCTGCCCGATTCCCCCACGGCGATGCGCGCCGGCATCGTCGGGCTGGCGATTGCAACCAGGCCGCGTTGGGCGCGATATCTGCCACTGCGTCATCAGGGCATGCACAATGGGCCTCAGTTGGCGGTGGAGGAGGCGCTGGCAACGCTCAAGCCGCTGTTCGAAGATGCGTCGATCGAGAAAGTCGGACACGATTTGAAGTTCGATGCCGTGATGCTCGAGCGGCACGGCGTGCGACTCGCCGGCCTCGGCGTCGATACGATGCTGGCGAGCTACTTGTTGGACGCCACGCGCTCCGGGCACCCGCTCGAGGATACGTCACTCGAGTATCTCGGCTACAAAGCGCTCACCGAGGAAGACGTCTGCGGCCGCGGCGCAAAGGCACGCGCCCTGACCGAGATTCCAGTCGACGCAGCCCTCGACTACGCCGGCGAACGCGCGGATCTGGCGCTGCAGCTCGCGGATCGGCTGGCTCCGCTGCTGGTCACCGATCATCTCGATTCCGTCTACCGCGATCTCGAGCGGCCGCTCATTCCGGTGCTGGTGGCGATGGAGCGCGCGGGGGTTCGCATCGACCGAAATGCGCTTGGCGGGCAGTCCCAGCACGTCGATCGCGAGCTGGCGACGCGCAGCGCCCAGATCTTCGAGCTCGCCGGCGAGTCGTTCAACATCAATTCACCCAAGCAGCTCTCCGAGATTCTCT
>QHWL01000478.1 GCA_003222555.1 Acidobacteriota bacterium
GGGTTCGGTGATTCTCGCCAGCTACGTGGTCACGAATGCGCAGTTTAGCCCCTCGCTTGGCCGCGATTTGGCTGGTGGTGCGCGCAACGCGACAGTAAATCTGATCTCGCCCGGGTCGCTCTATGAGGATCGGTGGTCGCAGCTCGATGTTCGATTGACGAGGACGTTCCGCGTTGGCACGACGAGCCTCCAGGGCCTGTTCGACTTCTTCAATCTGCTGAACTCGAGTGCCACGGCGCCGGCGCCCGGTGGGTTCAGCGCCGCGGGGGCCGGTGGGGTTAACACGCGGTATGGCCCGGATTGGCTGAAGCCGCTCCGGACGCTGCCCGCGCGCATGCTGAAGTTTGGAGTTCAGATCGACTTCTGAGAGCCTGTGAAAAAATACGACGTTGAACGCAGAGCTCGCAGAGCACGCTGAGAAGCGAGTGCCTAATGAAGTTCCTCGTGAACCGACTGCCTTCCGGCGCCCGGCCTGCTTATCCTCAATTTGGAGTTTCAATTCTGGTCGATTTAATGCGATGATGTAGCCGAAGATCCCGGCTTTAAATGGAGTGTCGAGCGCGTCGCTGACCGCTCGCACAGGAGGTATGTATGCCCAAGACAGGTCGCCTGGTGGCCGTGACGGCGATGCTTCTGAGTGCCGCCCTTCCGGTCATGGCCCATCACGCGTTTTCTGCGGAGTTCGATCAGGCCAAGCCGCTCAAGGTGCAGGGAACGATTACGAAGTTGGAGTGGGTCAATCCGCATGCCTGGCTGTTTGTCGACGCCAAGGGCGAGGACGGCAACGTTGTGGGCTGGCGGTTCGAGATGGGTGCACCGAACTCGCTGCTGCGGAGCGGCTGGTCGAAAAACGACATCAAGCCGGGCACAGAGGTGACAGTTAGCGGATTCCAAGCGCGGGGGGGCGGGCCGGTCGGCAACGCGTACCAAGTCCGGTTGCCCGATGGGAGAGATCTGTTTGCCGCCTCGGCGGTGAGAGACGCCCCAGGCAAACAATAGCAGCGGTTCGCCGTCAGATGATCACCTTACGAATGGGATCGTAAACGACCATGCGGCCCGTGTTGACGGCGGCTCATCGGTCCGCTCGTCGGGCGGGATGTTGAGGCTCTCCGCGAACGTTGAGTTCTGATTTCATGTGCGAAAGGGGTCACACGTGAGAAAGCGCTTCGTTGTCACTGGTGTGGCCGTAGTCGCGGCGGTGACGGCGTTGCTGACGCCGACACTTCACGCCGCTCGTCAGTCGCCTGGAACCTCGACAAAAGACCCGAAGGCGCAGGCGAAGGCCGAGAAAGCTCCGGCAAAACCCGGTACTATCAAGCGACTGCCGGATGGTACGCCCGATATTCGAGGCACCTGGACGAAAGTCGGCGGCGGACTCAACGAGGCCAAGCCGTTGGAGACCGCGCTCAAGCCTTTCGGCGTGCTAGCGGAGCCCCAGGGGTTCGGACAGGGGCAAGTCACCGCTGGCCCCGGGGGAGTGCCAGCCACCCGTCGCGCGCCCAAATGGTTGCCGGAGCCCCGCCCGCCGAGCGGGATCGTGGATCCGCCGGACAGGGTGCTTCCGTACACGCCGGAGGGGCTCGCCCTACGCCAGGATTACGCCAAGAACATGTGTTGCCCGGCGAAGTCGCTCGACTATCTCGAGCTGAGCATGCGCTGTATCCCCCCAGCGCCGTGGGCGGGGGGTGGTGGCGTTCAAATTCTGCAGCGGCCCGGGGAGGTGGCTCTGCTGTTCGAATCCAACCACACCAGCCGGGTGTTTTACACCGACGGCCGTCCCCACCTCAACTCGAGCATGCGCTTCTTCGGCGGGGATTCCATCGGACGGTGGGAGGGTGACACGCTGGTCGTCGAGACGTCCAACTTGGACGGAAGAGGCCACTTCGCGGTGGGAGCAACCTTCCCGCCCTTTAGTAAGGCGTTGCGGCTCACGGAACGCTTCGCCGTGGTGTCGGACAAACTGATCACTTACGAGCTCACCTACGACGACCCGAAGACCTTTACCCGTCCGGTCAAATCGGCCGGGTACTTCTACCCCCCCGATGAGGGAGATGAGCTGGCTCCGGAGGTCACGTGCCACGAAGGCAGCTATGCGCTGCAAAATACCTTCGGTTTTTAGTGCCCACGTGCCAGGTTTAATCCCACCGGCTTTCAGCCCGTCGGCTTTCAGCTGGTCCGATCTGATCGGGCGTTTCGAACAAAGGAGCACGTGGGCATAGGGGTGACCACGATCGTGACTATGAACAAACTACCGCTCGCAGGCGGCGCGGCTGCGACTTTCAGTCGCACGCAAAGTCTACCGCCTTTCAGGCGGTAGTTTGTTCAAGCGTGAAGGGACGTGATTCGAGCGTCGCTTCAAAACAACCATCAAAAAGCAGGGGCGCGTCACGATGAAACGATTAGGCAGGCTCACTCTCGTTGCGGGCTTTGGAGTCGTTGTCTCGGCGGTCTTCACGGCAGCCGGCCAGACGACACCCCCCGCAGCACGGGCAGCCCAAGCACGGCCACCTGCGGCGAGTCAGCTACCGCGAGCGTCGGACGGCAAGCCAGATTTCAGCGGGATTTGGCAGTCCATCAACACGGCGACGTGGGACATTCAGGATCATTCCTCCTCTCTTGGCGCGCCGCCGGGCCCGGGCGTCGTGGAGGGTAACGAGCTTCCGTACCGGCCAGAGGCGCTAGAGCAGAAGAAACAGAACTTTGCCAAACGGGCGACCGACGATCCCGCGGTCGCGAAGTGCTTTCTGCCTGGCGTTCCGCGGGCCACCTACATGCCCTACCCGTTCGAGATTATTCAGAACCCCCACATGATCGGTATGCGTTACGCGTTCGCGCGGGCGGTCCGGACGATCCGACTCGACGGGAAGTCGAGGGACTGGCTGGAAGGCTGGCCCGACTTCTGGATGGGCGATTCGCGCGGAAAGTGGGAAGGCGATACGCTGGTGGTCGACGTCCGCAAGCTCGACGAACACACCTGGTTCGACCATGCGGGCAATTTCCACAGCGACGCTCTGCATGTGGTGGAACGCTATTCCCCCATCGACCGCGATCACATTCAGTACGAAGCAACGATTGAGGACCCTCAGGTCTTTACCCGGCCATGGAAGATGAGGATGCCCCTCTATCGGATCATCGAGGCGAATGCCGAA
>QHWL01000479.1 GCA_003222555.1 Acidobacteriota bacterium
TAGCCGTACGGCCGCTCGACCGTCGCCGTGATGACCGTCACCGACGCCCCGGTCGAAACGTGTCGATCGAGCAGTTTTCGGAGCGTTTCTGCCGAAAGCAGCGGGACATCCCCCGAAAGCAGGATGACCGTGCCTCTCGCCTCTCGGAACAGCTGCTCGGTCGTCAGCAGTGCGTGGGCAGTCCCCAGTTGTGGCTCCTGGACCACAAACGTGAGACCGAATTGACGCGAGAGGGTAGCTTTGAGGATATCCGCCTGATGGCCTACCACGACGGTCGTGGACGTCGGGCGGAGCGACCCGGCCGCCGCGAGGACGTGCCGGATCATCGGCACGCCGGCGACCCGATGCAGCACCTTGGGCCGCGCCGACTCCATGCGGGTCCCCTTACCAGCCGCGAGGATGACGACATGGACGTCAGGCATCTTCAGTATGACCAAGGAGTAGGGACGGACCAAGGCCCAAGCCCCAAGGCCTAAGAACCAAGCACCGTCCAATTATCCTCTATCGGGTGGAACGTGTTCGGAACGGACGCCGCCGGTCGGCGCGTGGGGACGGCGAAGTCTCGAGGGTCGAACGGAAGGTGGCGTCGGCTCGAATCGGTTCGAGGTCCGGGTCGCGCCTGGCGAGGGCGCGGTTTTCCGGGTTGAGCGCGATCGCACGCTCCAGGTGCGCGATCGATTCGGCGTGCTCGCCACGCTGCGCGTGTGCGACCGCGAGCATGTAGAGCGCGTGATCGTTGTCGGGATCTTCATCGCGCACGAGCCGGAGATGCATGATCGCCTGATCGTACTGGCCCCCATTGATGGCGAGCGTCGAGGCGTACAGCCTCTCTTCGATCGTCTGCGGCGCGGCCTGGCGGGGTGTGACCTGGCGCCGGCAGATGTTGAGGTACAGCCTCACGCGCTCGTGCAGCTCTTTTTCGTCCGGGTATTGTCGCAGCACCGATTCGAAAATGTCCTCGGCGCCACGGTAATCGTGATGCTGGAGCGTCTCGAGACCGCGTTCGTACAGTGCCACCGCCTCGAAGGAGGTCGATCGCCGCTGCGGCGGGGCCTGGGACGCCTGGCGCCCCGACGGCGTGGCCTCGAGGCGATCGCTGCCGCCGACACCACTCACGCTGCTCGCGGGGCGAGCGGGCCGGGCGGACGATGAGGAGGCTTGTGCCTTGTTTGGTCTGGGCTGCGGCCGCCGCTGCTTCGCCATGAAACTCCTGCGCGCGCGAGACGCGGAGCCAGTGTTTCGCGCCGAAAGCGGGCGGTAAAGGTAGCAGAAGGGCTTCGAGCGGTCAAGCCCCGCTCGCGGCGGCAGCCGGACGCTCGAGCGATAGAGGTCATTCGACCAATTTCTTTGCCCGCTCGATGGCGGCATACACTTCGTTTGGCGGTCTTCGGTGCTTTCGTGCGAGGGCATTGAGTGCCCGTCGCCTCGGCAACTGCGCTCGCGCGGTCATTTCACCAAATTCATGCAGCATCTCGGCGTCTGACGCGGCGCCGATCTGAGCGGTGGGTGTTTCCGGGCCCACATCCACGACTATAGTAAACTCGCCCTTGGGCTCGACAAGAGCGGTCAAGACTCGCGAAATAGGTCCAATGACCAATTTCTCGTGGGATTTTGTCAGCTCACGGCACACCGCGATAGGTCTATCGCCCATAAACGATCGAAGCTCGCCGAGGGTTCCCTTTATTCGATGCGGAGCCTCAAAGAACACGACCGTTCGTCCTGCCGCACGTAAGTTTTCAAACCAGCGTGTGCGGGCGTTTGACCTAGTTGGCGGGAACCCGAGAAATGTGAACGTTGCGCTTGGAAAACCGGAAACGGCCAAGGCGGCCATCACCGCGCTCGGACCAGGAATGGATTCGACCCGACACCCTGCGTCAAGGGCGGCACGCACCAGTCGCTGACCGGGATCGGAAATGGTCGGCGTTCCCGCGTCCGACACGAGCGCGATATCATCGCCCCGCGCGAGACGTGCGACGAGCGACGCGCTTTTCTTTGTTTCGTTGTGCTCGTGGAAGCTCGTCGTTGAGGTCGGAATGGCATAGCGGGCGAGCAGGTGCGCGGTCCGGCGCGTGTCCTCGGCCGCAATCACGGTCACCTCACGCAGCACCCGTAAGGCCCGCGCGGTGATGTCGTCGAGGTTGCCGATCGGCGTGGCGACGACGAACAGCGTACCGGACATCCTGGAAGAACTGCGTGGAATCTCGTATTGTACCATCTGGACCCATGATCGTTTCCGAACCGCTGCCGCACTTCATCGACGACCTGCTCGGGTACCTGTACGAGACGCATCCGACGCACGCGACGCTCGACGGGGTCCACACCCACGACGACCTGCTGGAGAACCTCAGCCAGCACGGCATTGAAAGCGAAACCCGCGCGCTGGCCGGGTACCTCCGGCGGCTGGAGGAAATCCGGCTGGAGGAGCTGACTCGGACCGAACGTCTCGAGCATCGCATGCTCGCGTCGAATATTCGCGGGCGGATGTTCGAGCTCGAAGAGGTTCGGACGTGGGAGAAGAACCCCCAGTACTACACCGATATTCTGGCTTCCAGCATGGCCGGCCAGACGCTCTTCAGCCACGCGCCGGCGGCGGAGCGCGCACGCCGCGTGCTGTCGAAGCTGCGGCAGACGCCGCGGCTCGTTCAGGCCGCGCGCGATAACATCAAGGAGCCACCCGGCATCTTCGTCAAGGTCGGCATCGAGACCACGCGCGGCACGTTGAAGTTCATCGAAGAAGACCTGCCTCGTGCTTTCTCCCGCCTGGACGATTTGCATCTGCTCGGCGACCTCGCGGACGCGCAAGCGGAAGCGTCACAAGCGCTGAGGTCCTACCTCGAATATCTCGAAGACGATCTGTCGCCGCGCGCACGCGCGTCGTTCCGCCTCGGCCGCGCGAATTTCGAGCAGAAGTTGAAGCTTGACGAAGGACTCTCGATCCCCCTCGAACGGCTGCTCGCCATCGCCGCCCGCGAGTTGAAAGCCACCCAGGAGGCGTTCAAGAACCTCGCCGGCCGCATGAACGGCGGCAATCCGCAGGAGACCTGGGCGCGCACCAAAGCCGATCATCCGAAGCCGGGCGAGCTCGTCGCCGTCGGCCGTCAACAGCTCGAGGAGCTGGCGACGTTTCTCGAGCGGCAGCCGATCATCTCGCTGCCCGCCGGCGAACCGATTACCGTGGCGCCGACGCCGGAATTTTTCAGGTGGTCGTTCGCGAGCATGTGGACGCCAGGTCCCTTTGAAACCAAGCCGACCCGCGCCTACTACTACCTCACCGACGCCGATCCGTCGTGGCCGCCCGAACGGCAGGAGGAGTATCTTCGCGACTACAACTACCCGACGCTCTGGTCGATCTCCATTCACGAGGTGTATCCCGGCCACTTCCTTCACTATCAGCATCTGCGACGAGTGGAATCCAAGGCACGCAAGTCGATCATGTTTGCACCCGCGTCGTTTGTCGAAGGCTGGGCGCATTACTGCGAGCAGATGATGATGGAAGCGGGCTTCGGCCGCCAGGAGTACGGCATCAGGCTCGGACAGCTGGCCGAAACCCTCATCCGTCTCGCCCGCTTCATCGTCTGCATCAAGCTGCACGCCGACGATATGTCGGTTGAACAGGGGATGCGCTTCTTCCGTGACGAAGCGTTCATGGAGGAGACGAGCGCGCGCCGCGAAGCCGAGCGGGGTACGTTCGATCCGACCTACCTGGTCTACAGCGTCGGAAAGCTGATGCTGCTGAAACTTCGGCAGGACTACAAACAGCAACAAGGCAAGGCCTTTTCCCTGCGATCGTTCCACGACACCCTGCTCGGAAACGGTACGGCGCCCTTCTGGCTGCATCGGCAATTGCTGCTTGGCGGCGACGGCGACGGCGGCGACTTGCTCGAATGATGGAGGATGGTGCTAGCATTTACATCCTCACACCTGAAATTCAGGTGATTTCTCCCCATGCCCCTGTACGAATACGAGTGCGACGCGTGCCGTCACCGCTTCGAAGTGATCCAGAAGTTCTCGGATCCCCCGGTTGAGAAGTGTCCCTCCTGCGGCGGGACGGTCCACAAGCTGCAGTCGGCGCCCGCGATTCAGTTCAAAGGTGCCGGTTTCTACATTACCGACTACGCGAAGAAAGAACACACGGCCGCCGCAAAGGCCGACAGCGACGGCGCCTCGACCGAGGCCGGCGTGGGAAGCAAGGAGGGTGGGAAAGAAGGAAGCAAGGAGGGCAAGGAAAAAAGCAAGGAAGGCGGGAAGGAAGGAAGCAGGGAAGCCGGAAGCAAAGAAGGCACGACAGGAGGCAAGGACAAGACCGAAAAGAGCGTCACCTCGGACAAGAGCTCCTCGACAGGCAGTTCCACGCCACCCAGCTCGTCGACCTCGTCGACGACTTCCAAAGACTAGACCGCCAATTGTACGTAGTGTCCGGCTTTAGCCGGACCGGTCCGCCTGAAGGCGGACACTACAAAAGACGACGTTTGAACGCAGAGTTCGCAGAGCTCGCAGAGCACGCAGAGAAATCCCTGACCATTTCTTCTCAGCGGCCTCCCGCGGCCTCTGCGTTGAACGTCGCGCGCGGACCTATCGCTTCGCTGCCGGGATTTGCAGATCGAGAGAGGCAAGGTAGGCCGAGAACTTGTCGCCGAGGTCGGGCCGCCGCAGCGCGAAGTAGACCACCGCCTTGAGAAAGCCGAGCTTGTTGCCGGTATCGTGCCGCACGCCCTTGATTTCGAAGGCGTAGATCGGCCGCGACTTCAACAGCTCGCGGAGCCCGTTGGTGAGCTGAATTTCGCCGGTCCGATCGCTTTTGGTCGTGGCGAGCGCGGGGAAGATATCCGGAGTCAGCACGTAGCGTCCGATGATCGCCAGGTCCGAGGGCGCGTCCTCGTTGCGTGGCTTCTCGACGAGGTCGCGCACCTGATAAACGCCCGGGCCCAGGCGGGCGCTCGGCTCGAAGGCGATCACGCCGTAGCTCGAAATCTCCTCGCGCGGCACCCGCTCGACCGCGAGGACGGGACCGCCGACCTGCGCGAACACGTCAATGAGCTGTCTGATCCCCGGCGGCTCCGCGTCGATCACATCGTCGGCAAGGATGACGGCGAAGGGCTCATCGCCGACCAGCTCGCGTGCGACCAGCACCGCGTGACCGAGCCCGAGCGGCTCGCCCTGGCGGACGTACGCGACGTTGATCATGTTGGAGATTTTGCGGATTTCGGCGAGCTGATCGCGTTTGCCGCGCGCTTCGAGGAACGATTCCAGTTCCACCGAGACGTCGAAGTGATCCTCGATCGCGTTTTTGCCGCGCCCCGTGACGAGGATCATGTTGTCGATGCCGGCGGCGCTTGCCTCTTCGACGCCGTACTGGATGATCGGCTTGTCGACCAGCGGCAGCATTTCCTTGGGCTGCGCTTTCGTGACGGGCAGAAACCGCGTGCCGAGGCCGGCGGCGGGGAAGACGGCTTTGCGAACTTTGGAAGCCACGAGGCGATCGTAGCAGAGGACTCGGCCTCGACGCGAATATACAATGGATGGCCGAGGACCATGCTCGACCCCAGGTTCATCCGCGACCACGTCGAGGAGGTGCGCGCCGGCCTTAGAAACCGGGGCCTCGACCCCG
>QHWL01000480.1 GCA_003222555.1 Acidobacteriota bacterium
CGGGCCCAGAGGTCGCCCTGGCCTCAAGGGTCCGCGCGGCGCAATCGGTCCAGAAGGGCCGGCTGGTCACGCCGCATCGTCGGCGAAGGGAAGCGATGTGCTCGAGATCGTCGAAACACAGATCGATGAGATTCATCACGAACTGGACGCGCAGATGAAACGCCTGGCGCAAATGCAGCAGCAAGTCGATGAACTCCGTGCTACGGTGCGCCGCCTGTTGCCCTCGCCGCCTGATGGCTCCGCTGCCGGCAGCGCGATCCAGCTCACGACGCGCGAACTTCGAAGCCCGGCGATGCTAAAAGCGCAGGCGCAGTCCCCCGCCGAATTGCATGCCGCCAGTCGTCATTTTTGCCGGTTTCTCGCTGAGCGGTTCCGCCATCTCGACGGAGCCACGGCTGAAGCGCACTGTGCCGCCGACACCGGCGTAACGTGAGAAAAAGTAGCCGACATCGGCCCCAGCATGAAATCCCCATCCAGTGCCTTCGACCACACGGGCGTCGGATCCCACAATCGAAATGATGTTCAAGCTGGTGAGCACCGCAAACTGTTGGGTATACCGAACGTCTTCGACCATTTGGCGACTCAGGCGGAAGTATGTCGGACCCGCAAAAAGACGCAGGCTCGTTCTATCGCTCAACACCCTCGCCATCCGTGGAACGACGGCGATCTGGATATTGAGCGCGCCTTCCGCGCGTTCCAATTCCGTACTGGTGACCCCGGCGCCCGTCGAGGCCGCATTGAATATCGTCGGATGCGGAATCGTCGCACCCAGCCCGGCGGCGTTCTTGTCCGCGGTGCTGGTGATGCTGAGGCCGAAACCGAACATTGGGGTGAACATGTATCCGCCGCCGAAATCGAAGTCCGTGCCTCGCGACGGCTGACCGTAGGCCGAGGCAAACGCAGCCGGTTCTCGAAAGACCGTCGTGACGAACGAGAACGCCTGTGCGCCTTGGGCCGACTGCGCGCCGCCGAAGTTGACGTCGATCCAGACTTTCTTATTGCCCGTTGCGCCGATTCTCCGCATGTTCGGCCTGCGGAGCGCCTGCGGCTCGCCAGCGGCCGCCGGACTGACGCTTTGGTCTGAAGCTGCCACAGGCTGTACTGAACCTGCCACAGGCTCTAAAGGTTCGCCCTGCAAGGCCTGGAGCTCGGCTCGCCGGGCGTCGACGTCACCTTTCAACGCTCGTTCACGCTCTGCGGCTTTGTCGCGTGGCGGCACGAGTTTCGTGAGCACCGGCGGAATTGCCGGGCCGCGGACAAGCGGCCGAACCGAGGGAGTCCCATCCGCGTTGATGAATTCGATCAAACGCGCCAGCACGTACCCGACCAACGGCTTACCTTGTTCGCTTGGCACCATCACTCTGTACCAATCCCCCTGAAGGTCCACCACGTCAACCAGGCCACCCTCCTGAACCGTGGCAATAATCGCGCTTGCGAGATTGGCTTCTCCACGGATCGGCGTGCTAGCGATCTTGGCTCGGGCGGTTTGAGCCGAGACGGCACTACCCGTGAACGAAAGGAACGACGATGCGAGCACAGCGATCGAGAGCCTGTTCATGAACACTCCTTGAACACAGGTGGCGAGCATCCGCCCATCCGCTTCGCGCGTTGTTCGGTGCCACCAACCAACCTACCGTGATAGTCCCACCACTCGGTGTTCGGTTCTGCACACCGGAGGGTATTCCATGTTCAAAGGGTTTTCTTGTGGTCTGTGGCTTCGTGGCAGAGCTGGTCGAGAAGATAGCTAGTGTCTGGCCGCACGCTAGTGAACGCGCTCGGCGAATTCAGGCTCGACTTTCGGGACGCTCGCCTCTTTGAACGGCGTTTCGCAGGGTCGAGTCTGTAGCAGGCTGCCCAGCCCGCTTGCAATAGCTTCAACCATGTGGACGTGCGCGTCGGTGAACGGTTGTCTGCGAGTCGAGTAAATCGTCAGGACCCCGAGCAGCGGCTCCGCCCCGATCGCCGTGCTCAAACACCGGACAGGCGTCGGATCGAGTTGCATCGTCAGATTGCCCAGATCAAGGGCGGCGTCGGAGTTGACGATCGTCTGCCGATTGGCCGCGACCCAGCCGCTCAACCGCTGACCAACCGGTATCGTCGTGCCAGCGATGGCCTCTGCGTGGACGCCGCTGACGAAAGTCGCGACGAGCGTGTCCGTCTCTAGGTTGTTCAGGTAAATCGCGCAGACGTCGGCCGGCATGAGATTTCGAAGGATCGCGTGAATGCGCGACAGCGCCTCGCCCACGTTGGGCGCCGTCGCCGCCTGGACTCCGAGCTCGAAGAGCGTGGCGAAGGTCTCCGGGTCGCCGGAATTCGTCACGGACCGCCGCATGTCACCCTGCGCCGTGCCGGTGATATCGGACAGCACGTGCGACGGCAGGGTTGATGGCAGCTCCACGGCGGTCGGTAGCGTTTCCAGCATGTTGAGGAACTTGGCGACGACGCGCGGATCGTACATGGTGCCGCTTCGGTCCTGCAGGACGCGAATCGCTTCCTCGCGGCCGAGCCTGGTCCGATACGGACGGTCCGACGTCAACGCGTCGAAGCAGTCGACCACCGACAGGATGCGGGCGCCGACCGGGATTTCTTCCGCGGCGAGTCCGGCCGGATAGCCGCTGCCGTCCCAGGCTTCATGGTGGTGCCGCACGATTGGCACGACCGGGTACGGAAAGCCGATCGAGGCCAAAATGTCGGCGCCAATATTGGCGTGCCGTTTCATGTTCTCGAATTCTGTGGGTGTCAACGTGCTCGGCTTGTTCAGAATGTGGTCGGGCACGGCCAGCTTGCCCACGTCGTGAAGCAGCGAGGCCGCCTCGAGCGCGCGCAGCTGCGAGTCGTTGTCGATCCCGAGGGCGTGCGCGAGCTTGACGGCGTTTTGCTGCACGCGACGGATGTGACCGTGGGTCACCTGGTCTTTGGCATCGATCGCCTGCGCCAGCGTCTCGATGGTGCATAAGTACATCCCATTGACCTGATTGAGGTGGCCCACGCGATCCTCCATGCGCCCCACCGCGTTCCTGAACGTCGCGTAGATGATGAAGGGAATCGGCGCGAGGAGCACCAAGGCGAGCACATCGGGATGGCGCTCCTGCACCAGCACGACCAGCAGCGCGGCAACCGCACCGCCTCCAAAATAGGTCAGCCACAGGCCAAGAAAGTGCTCGCGCCAGATCGGCAGGGCCCTGACCCGCTGTTCGAATGCGATCGCGACGGCGATCAGACCGGTATTCAAGACGAAGAAGAGCCCGGCGAACACCATCACGGG
>QHWL01000481.1:0-1244 GCA_003222555.1 Acidobacteriota bacterium
GACATCAGGGCGAGATGCAAGCGTTCTTCGCTCTCTTTCAGTGCCCGGTCCTGCTCGTCGATACGGGTGAGCATCTGATTGAACGCGTCGGTCAGCACACCCAGTTCGTCCTGGCCCCCTTTTGCGGCTCGCACGGAGTAATCGCGCCGATCGGCGATGGCGTGAGCGGTGTGGGCCAGCACCAGGATCGGCTCAGAAATCTGCCGCTGGAGCACCGTGGACACCATGAACGCCAGCAACAGAGACATGACGACTACCCCGACGACGATACCGCTGTAGAGCCGGAATCGCTCATACATGGCCCCCATGTCCGATTTGAGATAGAGCGTACCGAGGCGCTTATCGCGCTCCTGGGCGACCGGCTGAAACCCGACGAGGTATGAGCCCTCGAAGCGGTAACCGTCTCTGCCAGGCGCGGCGGGGAAGGCATCGGCGGGGAGGTCGGCCGGATACCTCGAGAACAGTTTGCCCTGCTTGTCGAAGAGGCCGGCGGCCACGACATGTTGTTCGGCTTTGAGCGCCGCGAGGATTTCGCCGGCATCCCGCTCGTTGCTAAAGGCGACCGCGGCGGTGCTGTTGGTGGCGATCACTGCCCCAAGCGTCGACAGCTGCCCGAGGATCGTCCGCCGGAACGTCAGATACTCGTAAGCGAAGTATGCCGCGCACGTCAGCAACAACACCGCGCCGCTGGTCAGTAAAAACAGGGCCGTCAGCTTCCGCTTGATCGGGATGTCCCTGAAAGTCATCGGCGACTACTTCGACCGAGTGACCAGCTCCGCCGACCGAAGCAGCTTCGAGCTGATCGTGAGATTCGCCGTCTTGGCTGCGCCCTCGTTGATCCTCAGCCGAATTCTGCTCTGCGAGCTGGCGAGCTGAATCATGCCTCCGCGCTGAACGAAGTCGTTGCTGTCGCCGACGATGAGGATGCTCCGGTCCTTGAGGCCCGCGAGAATCTGCTCCAGGCGATTCGCCTCGGACAGACCGACAAACAGGACGTGGCACGTTTTGATCTCCTCGACCCGTTGATAGCGGCGGACCTCCAGGGGCCGGTTGCCCACCTTCTCGTCGCGAACCGTTTCGTCCAGATACGTGCCGAACGGGTTATCTCCAAGGACCCCGATGACAAGCGGCGAGGTGCCATCCCCAAAGGCGGCGGGCGGCCACTCGACGAACTGGGCAAAGTTGAACAAAAAGACGGCCTTGACCTGATATTCCTTGGAAGGCGCCGTCTGTGCCGACATGTC
>QHWL01000481.1:1251-1691 GCA_003222555.1 Acidobacteriota bacterium
CACCATATCCGGGCCGACATCCGAAAACCCCGGACCGTCCGCGGTACGACGCTCAGTAGCGCCATACGAGCTTTCCGTAGACGCCGCGTTCGGCTTCCTTGCGCGTGGCCGGTGCGCCAAATTCGGCATGGCGAGCGTGCAGGAGATTCTGGCCGACCAAAGAACATTCGAGCGCCGGCCTTGCTTGCCAGGCCAGGCGCGCTTCCAGCTCTCCATAAGCCGGGACGGTCTGTTTGACGATCTGGCCCACGTAACGTAACCCGACATCGAGTTGGATATGGGCCGGCAAGTCCAGCGACTGACGCAGGAACTCCTGGTGCTTCGGAGTCTGCGATTCCCCGGTGCCGAACGTCGTGTCCGTGCTGCCCGGTTTGGGACGGAGATCGAGGTGCAGTCCCGTGTAGCCGGATTGAAGCCGCCACCAATCGGTGACGCGATAG
>QHWL01000481.1:1776-9535 GCA_003222555.1 Acidobacteriota bacterium
GGGTTCACCTGCTCCAAGCTACGAATATGGTCGTAATTGTTATAGAAGGTCGCGACTGTCAGGGACAATCGCTCGTGGGGTTGACTCCGGTAGCCGACCTCATAGGCCACCAGGGTTTCGGACACAAAATTGGGCCCGCCGATCAGAAGAAACGGCGCCTTCCCCGGGGCAAAGAACTCCCGGTCGATCCGCGATGGCGTTCTGACGGCGCGCGAGACGGCCCCCCACAGCAACTGGCGACGAGGCAAGGTCCAAGCCAGGCGACTGCCGGGCTCCACCTCGACACCGGTGTAATCGTTGTGTTCGATCTTTGTGCCGAAGGTCAGCCGCCACCGATCGCTCCACATCGGCACCTCATCCTGCACGAAGCCGTTGAACCAGCGCCGGGTGACCTGGGGCGGCAGGAAGGCCAGTGCGGCGCTGTTGCTGACATCGTCGTTGCCCACGCGGTAGCCAAGGCCCCAGACGACGTCATGCCGGCCGGTCGGATGAAAACGGTGCTGGAATTCGGCATCGTAGGTGTCGAGGATCTCTGCGAACGAGGCCGGCACATCGCGATGGGTCCGGTCGTAGTACATCTGCAGAGAGAGATCGGAGTCTTTGGAAAACGCATGCGACCAGCGGGCGAGCACATTCCCGCCGCTCGCGGCAATATGGTTCGTGCCAAGCTGCGCGATCCGGCCATCGTAGACGTCGCCTTGCACTGAGAGCCTGTTGGCTTGTGAAGCGTCCCAATCGAGGCGGAACCCTTCCTGTCCCATGTTCCAGGCGTTGGTCGCCTGATGCCCGTCGGCCTGCGCGCCGCTGTCTCGGTTGAAGTATTTGCCGTACGCTCGAAACTGAGCGTGGGCACCGAGCGTGCCGCCGTAGCGCATGCCGCCGACACCCTGCAGCTCTGAACCGCCACCACCCATGACGAGAAGGCCCTGGCTGTCGTTCGCCGTTTTCGTGATGATATTGATGACACCGTTGACCGCGTTGGCGCCCCACAACGTGGCGCCGGGCCCGCTGATAACTTCAATCCGGTCGATGTCTTCCAAGAGTGTGTCCTGTACGTCCCAGAACACGCCGGCGTACAACGGCGTGTAGACCGCACGCCCGTCGATCAGCACCAGCAGCTTGTTCGCGCTCGTGTTATTGAATCCGCGTGCGCTGATGGCCCACTGCCTCGAGTCGACCTGCGCCACTTGAAGATTCGAAGCCAGCCGCAGCGCCTCGGGCAGACTCGACGCGCCTGAGCGCCGAATATCGTCCGCCGTGATCACCTGGATGGCCGACGCCGTTTCGGATAGTTTTTCCGGGCGCTTGGAAACCGACGTCACCTCGATGGCCTGGAGCTCGTCAAGGCTCAATTTCTTGAGATAGCCCGGAGGCTGAACGGTCTGAGGCGTTTGGCTGAACGCGGGGTCGGCGAAGAGGATCAGCACTAGCCAGACAAATGCGGGCGTAGCGGACCGGACCCGGTGCTGGGCGGTGTGGGCATGGCAGGACGTGGACGCGCCGAGGGAGGCAACGGTCATCTGTGTCTCCTCGAGTCTTCGGGATTCAGCGATTTCTAAGACACCGACACCCCTCTCCCGCCTCCTAAGCGGGGCCGTTCGACAAGCCCAAGGCTCCGAGATGTCCTGCTCACCCTGCAGAGGATGTCGTGCTCAGCCTAAAGAGCCTTAAGAGATTGATGCGATCCGAACTATTCCTGTATCGGTTCCTGGACGCTCCCCCTTCAGAGGTTCACCGCCCCGGCTGATGCGCATCCTTTTTGATACCGGTCGGGCCCTCATGGCACGGCCGTGGCGCTCGGATTGCCACGAAAATTGGGTCACAGTCGCACGCGGACTCTGCGGAACGCTTGTTTGCTGGCCCAGACTGCGCGCCCGTGCGGCGGACTCGGGACCCGTAGTACGCTAGGGGTTTCGCGACGGCTGAATCGACGCCTGCAGCGGTCCACTCGACCAGGCTCTCCCTTGCGCCTCCTCCGTCGAGCAGCCCCCAGGCGGGAAAAGGGGCACGACGTGAGAGCTGTACTGCTGGTCCCGGTCATCCTTGTCCCGTTGCTCGGCCTGGCCGGCGCCGTGTCGCCGGCCGCGGCACAGGGTCAGGCGCCGCCGTCCAGCCAGGCGCCGCCGGCGCCGGCGCGCACGCCGTCCCCGGTGACGACCAATCCTTTTCTCGGCGGCGTGCCAGTGGGGACGGCGACGCGCGACGCGCTCTCGTTGTCGATTCTCGACGCCATCAACCGCGCCCTGGAGCACAACCTGGGGGTGCTCATGGCCGAGGAAGGCATCGGCCGGGCGCGCGGTACTCGTTGGCGCGCGCTGAGCGGATTGCTGCCGACCGTGACCGGCCGGGTCAGTGAGACGCGCCAGCAACTCAACCTGGCGGCGTTCGGATTTCCGCTGCCGGCGGGCATCCCGTCGCTCGTGGGCCCCTTCAACGTGTTCGAAGCGCGCGTCTACGTCACTCAACCGGTGCTGGACCTGCACGCCCTCAACGACGCCCGGGCGGAGGCGCACAACATCGCCGCCGCTCAGTTTTCGTACAAGAGCGCCCGCGATCTCGTGGTGCTCGTCGCCGCGAACGCGTACTTGCAGGCGCTCGCTGCTTCGTCTCGCGCCGACTCCGCACGGGCGCAAGTGCAGACGGCGGAAGCGCTCCACACCCAGGCGGTCGATCTCAGGCAGAACGGGATCGTCGCCGGGATCGAGGTCCTGCGCGCGGAAGTACAACTCAACACCGAGCGGCAGCGCGCCACTGCGGCGCGGAACGATTTTGAAAAGGCGAAGCTGCAACTCGCTCACATCATCGGGTTGCCGCTGGGCCAGTCCGTGAGACTGATGGACGAGCTTCCAGAAGTGCCGGTGCCGGAGATGACGCTCGAGCAGGCGCTGGATCGCGCGTACCAGACGCGGCCCGACTACCAGGCGGCGGCCGCCCGCGTGCGCGCGGCCGAAGCCGCCCGGGCGGCGATTGTGGGCGAGGGGTTGCCCTCGGTCCACGTCGACGCCAACTACGGCGACCTCGGCCTTTCGATTCCCGACTCGCACAGCACCTTCAGCGTCGTCGGCGCGGTGAACGTGCCGATTTTTCAGGGGGGGCGCACGCGCGGCCGCCTGCTCGAAGCCGATGCGGACCTTCGCGACCGCCGCGCCCAGCTGGAAGACCTGAGGGCCACGATCTACTACGACGTTCGAACGGCATTCCTCGATCTGCAAGCCAGCGGCGAGCAGCTGCAGGTGGCGACGAGCGCCCGCCAGCTGGCCGCGGCGCAGCTCACGCAGGCCCGCGATCGTTTCGCGGCCGGCGTCACCGGCAACATCGAGGTCGTCCAGGCGCAGGAGGCAGTGGCACTCGCGAACGAGGAGTACATCTCCGCGCTATATCTGTACAACGTCAGCAAGGCCGTGCTGGCCCGCGGCCTCGGCGTTGCCGAAGAGCTCGTGCGTCAATTTCTCGGAGGCGTCCGCTGATGGCCGATCAACCAGTGCGGTTCACGAGTCAGCCGCTCTTCTTCCCGCTCGTCGGCGCCATCATCATCGCCGTCGGCGGCGTCCTTCTGTGGCTGTGGATCACAGCGGGACGCGAATCGACCGACGATGCCCAGGTCGACGCGCCCGTCACGCCTGTGTCGGCGCGCGTGGGCGGAACCGTGATGCGCGTGCCGGTCAAGGACAATCAGCGGGTGGACGCGAGTGCGGTCCTCGTCGAGCTCGATCCGCGCGACTATCAGGTAGCGATCGACAAGGCGCGCGCGGAGCTGGCCGACGCGGAAGCGTCGGCCGTGGCGGCCCAAAGCAACGTGCCGATCACCTCGACGACCGCGGCGAGCAACGTGAGCACGGCAGAGGGGTCGGTCGAAGAGGCGGGCGGCGGCGTGGACGCCGCGCAGAAAGAAGTGGGTGCGGCGCACGCCCGGCTGACCACGGCACAGGCCCGTCAGCGCGAAGCCGAAGCCAACGCCGCGAGAACCTCCAAAGACGTCGAGCGGCTGCGCGGCCTGCTCGCCAAAGACGAAGTGTCGCAGCAACAGTTCGAGGCCGCGGTCTCGGCTGCAGAGGCGCAGCGCGCGGCCACCGACTCGGCGAAATCGCAGGTCGTCGAAGCCGAAGCCGGCATTCGCGTCGCCGAGAGCAAGCTGCTGCAGGCGCGCGCCGGCGAGCAGCAGGCGCGGGCGGGCTTGCGATCGGCCCAGACGGGCCCGGCCCAGGTGGCGGCGACACGCGCGCGCGCCTTGGCGGCCGAAGCGCACGCTCAGCAGGCGCGCGCCAGCCTCGCGCAGGCGGAGTTGAATCTCCAATACACGACCATCAAGGCCGCCGTCAAGGGCGTCGTGAGCCGGAAAACCGCGCAGATCGGCCAGGTCATTCAACCAGGTCAGCCGCTGATGGCGCTCGTCCCGTACGAGGACGTGTGGATTACGGCGAACTTCAAGGAGACGCAGCTGCAGCACATGCGCCCAGGCCAGTCGGCGACCGTCAAAGTCGATGCGTACGGCGGCCGCGAGTACAAAGGCCACGTCGACAGCATCGCGGCCGCCACCGGCTCGCGGTTCAGCCTGCTGCCGCCGGAAAACGCCACCGGCAACTTCGTGAAGGTCGTCCAGCGAGTGCCCGTGAAGATCGTGCTCGAGCCGGGCCAGGATCCCGAGCACCTGCTGCGTCCGGGGCTGTCGGTGGCGCCGACAGTGTATACAAAATGATTCACCACAAAGGATACAAAGGACACAAAGGAAATGCCGACACAGGAACAGGGTTTCACCTTCGTGTCCTTAGTGTCCTTTGTGGTGAATGAGCGCTGGCTATGACCGAGGCGCATCGCAGGTGCTCGACACCACGGTCGTCAACGTGTCGCTGCCGCACATCGCCGGCAGCTTGTCGGCCACCATCGACGAAGCGACGTGGGTGTTGACGTCGTATCTGGTCGCCAACGCGATCATCCTGCCGATGACCGGCTGGCTCGCCAGCCGTTTCGGGCGGAAACGGCTGCTCATGCTGTCGGTCGTCGGCTTCACGGCGTCGTCGTTTCTGTGCGGCCTCGCACCCTCGCTCGGCATGCTCATCGTGTTCCGCATCATGCAGGGGGCAACCGGCGGCGCCATGCAGCCGCTGTCGCAAGCCGTGCTCCTCGAGGCGTTTCCGCCGCACGATCGCGGCAAGGCGATGGGCTTCTGGGGCCTCGGCATCGTGACGGCCCCGATTCTCGGGCCCGTGCTCGGCGGATGGCTCACCGACAACTACAGCTGGCGCTGGGTCTTCTACATCAACATCCCGGTCGGCATTGCGTCGCTCGTGATGACCAAGTTGTTCATCTTCGATCCCCCGTACCTGCGGCAGCAGTCCCGGAGGATCGACTACTGGGGCATCGGCATGCTTGCCGTCGGGATCGGCGCGCTGCAGATTGTGTTGGACAAAGGTCAGGAGGAGGACTGGTTCTCGTCCCAGACGATCACGATCCTGGCCATCATCAGCGCGGTGACGCTCCTCACGCTCATCGTCCACGAGTTGATGACCGACGACCCGGTGGTCGATTTGCGCGTGTTCAAAGAGCGAAGTTACGCCGTCGGCGTGTTCCTCATGACCGTCGTCGGCTTCGTCTTGTACGGGAGCCTGGTGCTGCTGCCGATCATGCTGCAGACGGTCCTCGGATTTCCGTCTCTCCAGGCGGGCATCGCCATGGCGCCGCGGGGGATCGGATCGTTTTTCATGATGCCCGTCACGGGGTTGATGACGGGTCGCTTCGATGCGCGAAAGCTTCTGACGACCGGACTACTCGTCGGCGCGATGACGCTGCTCTGGCTGTCGGGGCTCAACCTGCAGGCCGGCTACTGGGACATCTTCTGGCCGCAATTGATTCAGGGCGCCGGCATGTCGCTGCTCTTCGTCCCGCTGACGACGGTCGCGATGGACGCGATTCCGCGCGAGCGGATGGGAAACGCGACGAGCCTGTTCAATCTGATGCGCAATATCGGCGGGAGCATCGGCATCGCCACGACCGGCACGATGCTGGCCCGCAACTCGCAGGCGACCACATCGTTGCTCGGGTCGCACGTCACGGCCTACGACGCCACGTCGCAAGCGATGTTCGCGCAGACGCGCACAGCCTTCATGGCGTCCGGCGCCGACCCGGTCACGGCCACCACGCGCGCCTACGCGGCGCTCTTTGGAATGGTACAGAGACAGGCGGCGATGGTGTCTTTCGTGGGACTGTTCCAGCTGCTGGGTCTGTTCTTCATCGCGGTGATCCCGCTCGTTCTGCTGATGAAGCGCCCGCGCCGACGAGGCGAGGCGGCCGCGGGGGGGCACTGATCAATTTACAATTTACAATTTACAATTAGTACCACTTTGTCAGCTCGTTCCAGTCGGCGAGATGCGCGGCCGAGGACTCCGGCCGCGGAGCTCGAACGTCGCGCGGAAAAACGCCTCCTCCGGCGAGCGCGCCGCACCCCGCGTCGATTCGGCTGATTCCACCGCCGGCGTCATCAACAATCACCGCCCGTGGTGATTCGCAGACATCGGGGCGTCAATCTGGATCGACGCGGCCGGTGGCCTGCGGAGGCGTTTTACGCTCTTCGCGGGTCGCGCGAGTTCGAAATGCTCCGCAGCCGGAGCCCTCGCCCGCGCAAGCGGCAAGAAACCTGCTGGTCCCGCGAACATTTGCGAGCGGCGCGACTCAAGCGGCAGACGGGAAACCGCACGCGCAGGGTCGAGTCCGGAGCAGCTCACGGAGCTGCTCCTGCTGTGCCCACGTCCCGGAGCGAAGGTTTCCCGCGCCGTCGAGCAGTTCGCGGGACCAGCAGGTTTCTGGCCGAATCCGGCGGATCTGACAACGTAAATATTAGTTAGGAATTTACAAAGAGGCTGCGCTGGAGAGGCTACCCTGGAGAGGCTGCGCTGCAGCTTGGAAGTCTCGATTCCCTTTGTAAATTGTGAATTGTAAATTGTAAATTGAACGGCTGTACACTGCTGATGTGCGCGCCTGGCACATTGCGGTCCCGCTGTTCGCCGCTGTCGCGGCTGCCACGGGCCCTTCGCCGTCCGCGGCCGTACCGGCCTTCAAAGATTGTGGTCAAATCACCTTGAACACAGCCGCCTTCGCACCGCAGGCGCTTCCGCCTTCGCTGAAGCTTCGGCGGACCGCCGTAGCCTTGGCGGAGGCTGGTCGGCGAGCCTCGCCGAAGCTCGGAAACCGCGCCGAGCGGAGGCGGGAGACCGCGGAGGTCGCAGAGAAGAAATGCGCAAGGATGTCTCAGCGTGCTCTGCGCGCGCTCAGTTCAAATGTCGCAGTTTTTCACGGGCTCTCGACAACAAGCGCGCAATCGAACACACCACTTGACACCTCGCGCCCGCCGTTCGCAGAGTGGCTGGCGGATGTCCGTGCCGAAGCGCTGTCTCGCGGCATCCACCCGGACGTCGTCGATCAGGCGCTGAACCAACTCGGCGAGCCGCTCCCCGTCGTCATCGAGCGCGATCGGGCGCAGGCGGAAAGCGTGCTGTCGCTCGAACAGTATCTGAGGCGCCGCCTGACGCCGAAGATGATGACGAGGGGGCGCGAGATGTTCGCGCGGCACCAGACGATGCTGGAAGAGGTCGGCAGCCGGTATGGAGTGTCTCCTCGCATCATCGTCAGCGTGTGGGGACTCGAGTCGAACTTCGGCGGGTTCAGCGGGGTGCGGCCAACGATTGCGGCGCTCGCCACGCTCGCCTGGGATCAGCGACGGGCGGAATTCTTTCGCCGGGAGCTGTTCGACGCGCTGGAGATTCTC
>QHWL01000481.1:9575-10054 GCA_003222555.1 Acidobacteriota bacterium
ATGCGCGGATCGTGGGCCGGGGCCATGGGCCAGCCGCAGTTCATGCCGTCGAGCTATCTGAAGTTCGCCGAAGACTTCGACGGCGACGGCCGGCGCGACATCTGGTCGTCGCCACCAGACGTCTTCGCCTCCATCGCGAATTTCCTGAAGGGCCACGGGTGGACGGCCGGTGAACGCTGGGGACGCGAGGTGAAAGTGTCGGACGACGCCGCGCGGCGAATTGCCGCAGAGGTCGCCAAACGGCAGGGTACATGCGGCGCGACCCGGGAGATGACTGTCGCGCTGCCCATGAAGCGTTGGCAGCAGCTCGGCGTCAGGCTGCCAACCGGGGCTCCCCTGCCGGCATCGCACGAGGACGCGGGAGAAGCCGCCCGAGTAAACGATACGGCGGCGCTCGTATCCGGCGCGACCCGTCACTTCCTGGTGAACGGCAACTACGACGCGCCCCTCAACTACAACTGCGCGCATTCGTACGCTAT
>QHWL01000482.1:0-3505 GCA_003222555.1 Acidobacteriota bacterium
GACGTGACGCCACCGCACCTGGATCGGCTGCTCAAGGAGCACACCGGTCTCACGTTTTTGCAGCACCTCCGGCGCATTCGGGTGCGCCACGCCGAGCGCCTGCTGCTGACGACGGTGTCGAGCATCAAGGAGACGGCGTACGCCTGCGGCTACAGCTCCCCAGGCAGCTTCGGCCGGGATTTCAGGCGTGTGCACGGATGCGCTCCGAGCCACTGGCGGGATCTCCGGACCGCCGTGGCCTTGCACGTCGACTGAGCGGGCGAACAAATCCGTTGGGCCGAGCCGCGTCTTTCATCACGAAGACACGAAGAACACGAAGAACACGAAACATTTTAGTTTTCGCTGGGAGTCTTCGTGACCTTCGTGGCTTCGTGATAAAAAGCCCGCTCTTCGCCTTCCCGTCAACGAGATGCCGTGCCTGCGGGAGCGTTGCAGACGAAATTCTCGGCCTGATCCGTGCTGCCCGATCCTTTGAATTGCGCGATCTGAGGATACGGACAAAGCGGACGGGTGCGGTCGACTTTCCCGTCGGTCATGTGAGACGCCATAATCTGCGCCGGCGCGGTGCCATTCTCCCGCCACTGCTCGAGAGCGGCCAGCATGTCGAAGGTGTTGGGGCCTTCGCCGCCACCGCAGTGCGCCATCCCTGGCACCATGAACAGGCGAACCGAAGTGTCCGCCCGGCTCTTGCCGAGAGCCCTGACGACGTCCTTGTAGTAATCAACGGAAGTTCGCGACGTGACAATCTGGTCGGCCCACCCATGATAGATGAGGAATTTGCCGCCGCGTCCAACGAACTCTTTCAGATTCGGAGACGTCGCGCTGAGCGTGCCGCCGTCGATCTTTCTGGCGAGCTCGACATGCTTTGCGAGATCAAGGGTCCGAAAATCCCAGTTCGGATCCTGGAACACCACGTACTTGAACAGGTCGTCGGAGACGCCAAAAGGCCTCGGCCCCGCAGCCTGGCCAGCCCAGAGCAACTCGCTTCCAGGTTCCAGGCCGGGAGAGATTTCCTTGCCCGTCTTTGGGTCTTTCAGAGCGCCGTAGATCCTTTTCGCCGCCTCCACTTGCGCCCTCGTGAGGCAACCCGGACCGTCGGCCCCCTTGCACTCGGTCACGTTCGGGTCGAAGTGGCAACGCGTCGGATCATTGACGAGACCATCCTTCACGCCATCGAGCGCGTCGCATGCGTCGAGCACGGCCTGATGAAGGACCGGATACTTGCTCGGCGGGATCATGCTGGCTGGATCGTTGAGGGTCGCCTGGGCGACCGACACCAACTTGAGGCTCATGTCCGTCCACGTATATGCGGGAGCTCCGGCGATGATGCCGTCGAAATCCTGGGGAAAGCGCTGCGCCTCCTGAAATCCCTGTCTGCCGCCGTTCGAGCAGCCGTTGAAGTAGGAGAGCCGCGGCGCGTTGCCATAAAAAGCGGCGATGGTCGCCTTCCCCTGCACGGCCGTCTCGTGGACGGCGCGATAGCCAAAGTCGATCAGCTTGTCGGGATGGCCCAACGCGAAGCTCGCGCTGCCGCCGACGTGACCGGTGTCTGTGGACGCGGCGGCGTATCCGCGTCGCAGCGCGGCCGCAAGCGGTGCATATTGGATCGTGCCGGCCCAGCCGCCGTTACCGACTTGCTCGAACTTTCCGTTCCAGCCGGAGAGCGGCATCCAAATCTCCGCCTTGATGTCGGAGTCGCTCGACGGCTTGATCGTGGCCGCGACACGACAGAATGCCGGCAGATCGGCGAAGGCCTGGGCTGCGCCAGCGCCACCGCCGCGGCCTGCCGGAGCGGCGGGCGGCGTGAACTGTCCTGCGGCCACCGGCTGTGCCGAGGTAATGGCGGTGTTCGGCAGCTTCAGCGAGGCTGCCAAGCGCTCACATGCAGCGCTCTCGGCAACCGGTGCCTGGCCGTCCACGATCGCGCCGAACAGCAAAGCGCACGTGACAACACTCAGAATTCTCATACTTATTTCTCCTTCAACGCCTCGCATACCCCAGCCGGATGCGGACTGGCCCAGGACGGGGATCACCATCGATACCACATGGGTCCTCAGCTGCTGCCCAATCGCGGCTTGTACGTCTTGGTGAAGCCGTTACGAGTGTTGGCCACTGTGAAGACGCCGTCCTTTTGCGCGGAGATCTTGAAGTAATACGCCTTCCCGTTGTGCTCCGGTGCGGGAGGGGCTTGCTGGCCTTGCGGCGGAGGCGCAACTGGCGCCAGCGCCATCGACTCTTGCTGTTGGTCGAACGAGTTGGCGATGAACATTCCGGGAACGGTGAACTCCTGGCCGCTGAGCTGGGAGAAGTGAATCTGCCACACACATCTTCGAGATTCGGCGAGGTGAAGAAGATTTTCATCGCGTCAGGCTGCGCGCCTTTGCGGGTGCCGTTATTGGTGACTATCACGCGCGGGCGAAGAGCATGCGAGAGAAGCTCCGCATTGACGTTGCCGTGACGAGCAGCAATCAAGAGATCCACTGTGCGGAGACGGTTGTTTGGACACATCAGGTCGAATTGTCTGTTCAGGGTCAGATCGCCGAGATGAATCGTTCGAAACTTTCCGAATGTGATGAAGCTCCCCAGGGACTGGTCATCTTCGGTCAGGTTGACTCCACTCTGGGCCGTGAAGTTGGCACAATACGCGTTCGGGGTGGCTTTGCCCTCGACCGGTGTCTTGATGACTTCTGCAGCCGAAGTCACAACGCGCCAATCGACATCGGCAACAGGAATTTTGTCGCCGGGTTTCGCTACCGTGTGCTTCGTCTTGCTGTAGAGCTCCCGGTAGCCGCCCTGGAGAAACGCATCCATATTCGGGTTGGGCTGAGTGTTCGGTCCATGGTCGATGAACTCTTTGATGGGAATGCGGGCAGCGAGCTCGGCCAGGCCCCCGATATGATCACCGTGGTAGTGAGTGGTGATGAGGTGGTCGATCTGCGTGAGGCCCGCGTCCCTGGCCGCGGCCAGAATGCGTTCGGCATCACGTACCGCGGCGGCGCCGCCGTTTCCGGAATCGATGAGCACCGACTCTCCAGAAGGCGTGGCGAAGAGCACGGCGTTACCGCCCTCGACGTCCACAACATAAATATCCAGCGTCGCTCTCCTGCTCTGCGCTACAGCGACCGTCGCAGAGAGGACCAGAAGCAGTAGAAACAATATTCTCGTGCGCATCAATTTCCCCTTGCTAGCTGTGCTGCTCCAGCCGGTAGGCTGCGGTCGTGGTCCGGCGAGAGAATCGTATGTTCCAGTACACGAACTGTCAATCTGCGCTGTCGAACTTAACCCAAAAAGCTCTACCACGCCGTGGTAGCGCTTTTCGGGTGCGCTGAAGCCGACCACTGACGATGCTCCTTGCCCACGGCCAGAACCTCACTGATAATGCGTCGTCACATTCCTCGAAGGAGCGCATTGTTGGGCGAGCGCGTTCGCCCGTAGCCGGACGCCCGGCGAGTTGAGACTGGTGACCAGGCAGTTGCAAAGGAGCATCGATATGTTGAAGTGGAAG
>QHWL01000482.1:3548-3980 GCA_003222555.1 Acidobacteriota bacterium
TTGGGGCTACGCGCAGCAGCAGCCGTTCCCGGGGTTCTACGAGCTGCGCATCTACACCGCACAGCCGGGCAAGCGCGACGCGCTCGCCGCGCGGTTCGCGAGCCGGACGGCTGCGATTTATGCCCGGCACGGGATCACGAATGTGGGCTACTGGATTCCGCAGCAGAGCGATCCGGAGCTGGGCATCAGCGCCAACGACACCTTCATCTACATCCGTGGCTATCCTTCGAAGGAGGAGCGGGACAAGCGCCTCACAGCCGCTCACGACGATCCGGAGTTTGGCGACGTGGTGACGACCCAGGAGCGGAGCCCCGCCACCAAGCTCATTGTCAAGGCACACAACATCGACATGGTGCCAAACGGCCGCTACACCGCCATCAAGATCACGCCGTGAAGACGTGGGGTGGACGGGTTTTCCCTTTAGTCCGCGGG
>QHWL01000509.1:0-5780 GCA_003222555.1 Acidobacteriota bacterium
GAGGTCGTTCAATCCGAACCGAATCAGGAATTCCTTCGTCGTCGCGTACAGGAACGGACGGCCGACCACTCTTTTTCGGCCGACGATTTTGATCAGGTGACGGTCGAGGAGCGTGCTCAGCACTCCCGCGGTGTTCACGCCGCGAATTTCTGCGACCTCGAGCGCGGTGATTGGCTGCTTGTACGCGATGACGGCGAGCGTCTCCAGTGCCTGGACCGACAACCGCTGTGTGGTGCGCTCGTGGAACAAGCGCCGCACCCACTCGTGCAGATCGGGGCGGGTGACGATCTGATAGCCGCCAGCCACTTCAACGAGCTGCAACCCACCGGCCCGCTCGTAGTCCTGTTTCAGCCGGTCGAGCGCGGCCTGTACGTCCTCCTTCGGCTCCGAATCGAGCAGTTTGTACATCGCTTTGGGCGTCAGTGGATCCGGCGATGCGAAAATCAGCGCTTCGAGAATCGCCTTCAGCTCGGCGGTCGCACCTGGCGTCTCTTGTCCTTCCCGGCGCTCCTCCCCCTCCTGCCCTACCTGCCCCTCCTGCCCCTCCTGCTCCTCCTGCCCTTCCCGACTTTTCTTATCACCCATGGTGTTCCTCCGGGTCGCCAATCGGATGGGGCGCATCGGCCGGTCGCGCGCGCTTGTACACGCGAATAGGCCCGAAGCTGCTCGACTGGAAGACCCTTACCAGCTTGAGTCGAATCATTTCGAGCAGCGCCAGAAAGGTGACGACGAGCGCGCCGCGATCGTCGGCATCGGCGAACAACTCCTCGAACCCGCAGGCCTGGGTCTCGGAGAGCCGCTCCAGCAATTGATCGATGCGCGCTTCGACCGAGATCTGCTCGGGCGGCAGCAGCACTCGCGGCCGGTGTTTGGCGCGCTCGATCACCGCCTGAAACGCGT
Organism: Acidobacteriota bacterium; assembly: GCA_003222555.1. Classification (GTDB taxonomy): domain Bacteria; phylum Acidobacteriota; class Vicinamibacteria; order Vicinamibacterales; family CAVVIG01; genus JAHFUJ01. The sequence continues at coordinate 901 of QHWL01000509.1, forward strand.
TGAGCAGGCTGAAAAGATCGACCTCGATTTCCGGCTCGTACCCGTCGCCGGCGATCTGCGCAACACGTCCATCGGGACGGAGCCATTGCGCCGCGCGCACCTGTTCGCGCTCGTGCAGCAACTCGGCGGCCGCCTTGAACTTCTGATGCTCGAGCAGCCGGCGGACCAGCGTGTCGCGCGGGTCTTCTTCCTCGCCCTCGACACCTGCCGCCGTCTCGGGACGCGGCAGCAGCAATTTCGATTTGATGTGGATCAAGGTCGCGGCCATCACCAGGAACTCGCCTGCGACATCGAGATCCAGCTCCTGCATCAGGTGAATCGCGTCGAGATACTGCGCCGTGATGAGCGCAATGGGAATGTCATGGATGTTCACCTCGTTTTTCCTGATGAGGTGAAGCAGCAGATCGAGCGGCCCCGCGAAGTTATCGAGCTTGACGGGGAACGCGTCGGCGGCCGATTCGAAGTCCTGCGGTTGATCCATCAACTTGCTGCATTCAACAACGCGCTGCATTCAACCGCGATCTACCACAAAGGATACAAAGGACGCGAAGGGATGGACCGTACAGATACGGTACGGCATTTTCCTTTGTGTCCTTGGTGGTGAAAGCATCAGCGTAAGTTCTATCGGTAGGAGATCTTCATCGTGTCCCGGACGCGGCGCATCGTTTCATCGGCGATCGAGCGCGCACGCCTCGATCCCTCGACCATGATTTCCCGCAAGCGATCGGGCTCGGCGCGCACGGCGGCACGGCGTTGACGGATCGGATCCAGATGCGCGTTCAGAGCTTTAGCGAGCTTCGTCTTCACTTCGACGTCGCCGACCTTCCCGGCGCGGTACCGCGCCTTGAGGTCCTCGACCTCGGCCTTGTCCGGGTTGAAGGCATCGTGATAGACGAACACCGGATTGCCTTCGACGGTGCCAGGGATATCCGCGCGCACTCGTTTCGGATCGGTGTACATCCGCATGACTTTCTTCTGCACGTCCTCGGCGGTGTCGGACAAATCGATCGTGTTGCCGAGGCTCTTGCTCATCTTCTTGTCGCCGTCGAGCCCAGGCAGACGCCTGAACGTGGTCAGCAGCGGCTGAGCGCCGGACCGCTTCGCGCGCCAGTTCGAGGTGGGCCACCTGATCTTCCCCGACGGGTACCCACCGCGCGTCGTACATGGCCACGTCGGCGGTCTGCAGGAGCGGGTAGCCCAGAAACCCGACCGACGACAGATCCTTGTCCTTGAGCGTGTCCTGCTGCTCCTTGTAGGTGGGCACGCGCTCCAGCCAGGGTACCGGCACGACCATCGACAGCAGCAAGTACAACTCGGCGTGCTCGGGCACGAGCGACTGGACAAAAAACGTGCTCTTTTCGGGATCGAGGCCGGCGCCGATCCAGTCGGCCGCGTTCTCGTACGCGTACGACGTCAGCCGGCTCGTGTCGGCGTAATCGCTCGTCAGCGCATGCCAGTCGGCGATGAAATAGAAGCAGTCGTACTGCTCCTGCAGCTGCACCCAGTTGCCCAGAGCCCCGACAAGATGGCCCAGATGCAGACGGCCCGTCGGTCGCACTCCGGAGACGACGCGGTCTTTGGTCACTGAAGCCAGGAGAGCAACAGGCGATACGGCGGCACCAGCAGGTACTCTAGACGGCCGGTGAGCATCAAGGCGTAAAGCAACATGAAGCCGTACGGTCGCACGGCGTCGAACCCGTGCGCCAGTCGCCGCGGCAACAGCCCGCCGATGACGTTGCCGCCGTCGAGCGGCGGAATGGGGATCATGTTGAACACGGCGAGCAGCACGTTGATCGTCAGTGCGCGGCTGAGAAGCGAGGCCATCGGCGCCGAGACGTTCGGCTCGCCGAGCGTGAGGGGTGATACGGGCATCAGCCGAAGCGCGATGGCCGCCGCGACCGCCAGCGCGAGATTGCTGGCCGGGCCGGCCGCGGCCACTAGCACATAGTCGCGGCGCTGATGTCTCAAACGGCGCACATTGACCGGTACCGGCTTCGCCCAGCCGATGAGCGGCACGTTGGCGACCAGCGCGAGAATCGGAAACAGAATCGTCCCGATTGGATCGGCATGCACGATCGGGTTGAGCGAAATGCGACCGAGCAGCCGCGCAGTCGGATCGCCGAGCCGATCAGCGGTCCACGCATGCGCCGTTTCGTGGACGGTGAGGGAAAACAGCAGGACGATGAACGCGATGAAAACCTGGGCGAAGTTGATATCCAACAAAAGGTCACATTAACCGCGGAGCACGCAGAGTCCGCAGCGAGAATGGTTTCTCTGCGTGCTCGGCGCGCGCTGGGTCACCTTAACGGCCGAGATCGCAGAGTTCGTACAGAGAGGAGTTTCTCTGCGTGCTCGGCGGGCTCTGCGGTGATCGACGACAGGTTAAGGCCGACTCGCGAAAAACGCAAGGACCGCATCGGCCACTCTGGCGCCGACGACTGAGGCCAGCTCTTCGCGGGTTGCGCGCCTCACCCCGGCCAGGCTGCCGAACGTCGTCAACAGCGTTCGCCGCCGGCGGGGACCGATGCCCGGTACGTGGTCCAGCTCCGACCGAAGATCGCGCATCGCCCGCGCCCGCCGATGAAACGTGACGGCGAAGCGGTGCGCTTCGTCGCGGATGCGCTCAATGAGCAACAGCGCTTGATCGCCCGGCGCGAGCGCGATCGGATCCATGCGATCGCGTGTGTACAGCAGCTCCTCTTTTTTCGCGATGCCGACGGCGACCAGATTGGCGAGCCCGAGCTCCTCGAGAGCCGCGTAAGCGGCGGTCAGCTGGCCCTTGCCGCCGTCGATGAGCACCAGGTCAGGAAAGGGGCCGCCTTGCTCGAGCAGCTTGCGGTAGCGACGCAGGACGACTTCGTGGATGGCCGCAAAGTCGTCTTGACGGGATTCATTCTGACGGGATTCGGGATTCGGGATTTGGGATTTGGCCGTCGAATCCCGAATCCCCAATCCCGAATCCCCTCGGATCCGATACTTCCGATACTCCCCCCTCCGCATGCGTCCGTCCTCACAGACGACCATCGACGCGACCGTCTCGCTTCCCTGAATGGTCGAAATGTCGAAGCACTCGATGCGCCGCGGCAGCGCGGGCAGCGCGAGCACGGCCTGCAGCGTCTCGAGCGCGTCGTACTGGGCTGCCGTCGCCTGATTGAATCTGATCTGATACGCGAGCGCGGCGTTGCGCGTCGCCAGATCCACCAGTCCGCGCTTCTCACCGCGTTGTGGCACCAGAATCCGCACGCGAGAACCGGCGCGCTCCGACAGCCAAGTCTCCAGCGCATCCCGCTGGTCAGGCTCCGACGGCAGATGAATTTCGGGAGGCGCGGCGCGCAGTTCGTAGAACTGCTGCAGGGCCGCTTCGAGCACTTCTCCCTCGCCCGCCCCCACGACGGCGTCCTGGGTGCCGAGCTCGACCCGCTCGACGACGCGTCCGCTGCGGACCTGGAAGACCTGAATGGCGACGCCGGCCGGACCGAGTTTGAGCCCGAAGACGTCGCGATGCCCGAACGCGGTCGTCGCCATCTTTTGCTGGCGATCGTGCAGCGCCTGCACGGTCCGCACCGCGTCGCGCAGCTGCGCGGCTTCCTCGAAGCGCTCGCTTCCCGCGGCGTCGAGCATGCGCGCGTTCAGCGTCTTGACGAGCTCGTCGTTCTTCCCTTCCAGAAACAGCTGGGTGAGCTTGACGGCGCTGGCATATTCGCCGGGGCTGCACACCGTCTCGACGCACGGGGCCATGCACCGCTTGATGTCGTATTCGAGGCACGGGCGCCCGCGCTTGCCGGTAATCACCTCGTTGCAGGAGCGGATGCCAAACAGCCGGTGCGTGAGCGCCATCGTCTTGCGAGCGAAGTGCGCCGGCAGAAACGGGCCGGCGTAGAAGCTGCCGTCGCGCTCCACGTGGCGCGCCACGAGCACGCGCGGAAAGGCCTCGTTGGTCGTGAGCTGCAGAAATGGATAGTTCTTGTCATCGCGCAGCAGGATGTTGTACTTGGGGGTCCGCTGCTTGATCAGGTTGTTCTCGTGACGATGACCTCGAGCCGCACGACCTCGTCGAGCAGGGCGTCGGTCTTCGGATCCGAGCCGTACGCGCCCAGGTAGTTCCGCACGCGGTCGCGCAGCGCCCGCGCTTTCCCGACATAAATCGTGTCTCCGCCCACGTTAAAGTACAGATACACTCCCGGCTGCTCCGGCAGCCGCGCGATCTGCTCCTTGAGTTCGTGGATGGGCATACGCTACTATGGCGCGTTTTCCGTCTGTGCCTAAACCCTCAATTCTACGACACACCGTCGGTCGCAACGTCGGGAACGTCGTCCTCGGGGCGTCACCTGAGCGGAACGAGGTGCCGCGCACGGAAGGGGGGCCGCGGCGGATGACTTTTACTGGCGCCGTGGGCGCCGTCTGCATGTTCCCGCTGCGAGCCCTCATCCGCGCGTGCGTCGCGCTTCGGATTCACCCCAACGTATTGACCTTTGTCGGCGTCGTCATCAACGTGGCGGCCGCGGGGGCGCTCGGCCTGGGACAGTTTCTGATCGCCGGCGTCATCATGATCGCCGCCAACATCTTCGATTTCATCGACGGAAAGGTGGCGCACCAGCTCAAGCTCGAGTCGCGCTTCGGCGCGTTCTGGGACTCGACGCTCGATCGCTTCTCCGATCTCGCGCTGCTCGTCGGGCTGATCTTCCTGTATTCGAAGCTGGGGCGGACCGACTACGTCCTGGTCGCGGCCCTGACGCTCATCTTCTCGATCATGACGAGCTACACGCGCGCGCGCGCCGAATCGCTCGTAGAGAAATGCAAGGTCGGATTCATGGAGCGGCCCGAGCGCATCGTGCTCCTCATGATCGGCGCGTTCACCAACCGCATGGCTGGCGTGCTCT
>QHWL01000509.1:5833-10140 GCA_003222555.1 Acidobacteriota bacterium
ATGCCCTCGCGCGAAGGCATCTCAGGCGTCTTCCGGCGTGCGCTCTTCTGGACCGACGACCGCGCGACGCTGCCTTACGATTTGTGGGTGATCGCAATCCTGGCCTTCGTATGGCTCACCCCGCCCGACTGGCTGAGCGACCCCATGGCTCAGGGGTCGGGACTGATCGGGTGGATCGCTCAATTTACAATTCACAATTGACAATTTACAAAGGGATCCTCAGAGAATTCCTTTGTAAATTGTGAATTGTAAATTGTAAATTTCCTAAGCGCGCTTCCGCTTGGCCGCCGGCTTCGAGATCGTGACCTTAGCCGGCCGCTTCTTCGCCGCGCTTACTGCACTGAGGCTCTTCTTCAGCGCGTCCATCAAATTGACGACCTTCGTGGGCGCCTCGATGCTGGGCACCACGATCTCCTCGCCGGCAATCTTCGCGTCGATGATGCGCTGCAGCCCCTCGCGATATTCGTCCTTGTAGTCGGAAAGGTCCAGCGGTCCTTCGAAGGTCTCGATCACCTGCCTGGCGAGCTTGATTTCTTCGGGCTTCACGTTGGCGGCGACCGAGCTCAACTCCTCGACGGCATCGATGCTGCGGATTTCGGCAGCGTGGTGCAGGGTATACATGACGATGCCGCGCTGGTGCGGCCGCACGGCGACCAGATACTCGCGGCCGTAGAGCGCCAGCTTGCCGATCCCGACCTTGCCCGTCATCCCGTCGCGCATCACCGCGAACGCGCCGGCCGCCATCGGGCCGTCGGGCGCCAGGTAGTACGCGCGCTCGACGTAAATCGGATCGATCGCGGAATCGTCGGCGAACTGCACGAGATCGATGACGCGCGTCGACTCGGGACGGACCTTGCCGAAGTCTTCCTCCGACAGCACGACGTAGCGGCCCTTGTCGAACTCGTAGCCCTTCACGATTTCCGAGTTCGGAACCTCACGGTTGCAATGCGGGCACCAGCGCTTCTGCTGAATGCGCGTCTGACACTCGCCGTGGAGCTGATTGAACGAGATCGTCCCGCTCGACTCGGTCGCCGGGAACACCTTGATGGGGATGTTCACCAGGCTGATTTTCAGGAAGCCTTTCCTGGTTGCTCGTGAAGCCATTGGTTGCCTTCGTTCTGGGGTTTATCGGACAGTTAACAAATATTTATTACTTTGTGGCGGGGCCCCACGTTGCTTACTTGTCGTGGGGGCCCACCCCCACGACCTGTGCCTTCGCCGCTTACGCGGCTCGGCCTTGGCTTGCGCCGGCTGTCCGCTTATTCAGCGGCTCCGTTCTATCGCCTCGCGCTTTGTGTCCTTTGTGTCCCTTATGTTATTGCGAGATGTCATTCAGCGCCTGACTTACACCTCGTCGCGCTCGTCGTGCCCTCCTAGATCCAGGCCCGTCCCGGTGAAATGAATCGCGTGCGCGGCGATTTTATCGCGCAGCAGGCGCCGCGCGGCGGCGTAGTTCTCGCCCGGCACGACGAGGCGGCGTGCAAGATTGCGCAGCCGCGAGATGACGATGAGCGTCACCTGGTGCTCCCCTTCGCGCCAGCTGATGCCCCAGATGCCTTCCTCGTAAAACCCGCGGCCGATCTGCCGGCTGAGTGGAAGCAGGTACGCGTAGTACAGAAACATCATCCCCTCGCCGAAGGCCTGACGGCGCAGAACGACGAGCTTGTAGAACACCAGAAACCCCAGCACAACGCCGATGGCAAGCGCCATTCCATAGTAAGGAGGTTTGGGGCTCGGCCACGTGAGCAGCGCGCTTCGGCGCCGTCTCAGAAAGGTGAAGTACTCAAGGATGAGCCGGGCGTTCGCGACGAGGAAGCCGACGCCCAAAAGAACGAGGGTGCCTCTGAGGACCGGCTGGAGGTTCACAGCAGGATCTTACGCAAAAGGACCCCTACACTTTTTCGGCACCCGCCAGTTCCGGGTCGAAACAGTGGCGACACCGCGCTTCGTACAGACCCGTCGCGCCCACGAGCACGCGATCGCTGCTCGCCACCAGCCGCTGTGTGTGGTTGGCGGGATCGCCACAGACGACGCAGATGGCGAGCGTCTTGGTGATGTATTCGGCAATCGCCAGCAGCTGCGGCATCGGCTCGAATGGCCGGCCGAGATAGTCCTGATCGAGACCCGCTACGATGACACGCTTGCCCCTGTCGGCCAGCCTGTTGCACGCCGCCGGCAGGTTCGCATCGAAAAACTGCCCCTCATCGATGCCGACCACTTCCGTCTCGTCGCCGACGTTCTCCAGGAGCTCATCGGAATTCTTCACGGTCTGCGACGGGATTCGCATGTCGCTGTGCGACACGATGTGGTCTTCGCTGAAGCGGTCGTCGACGGGCGGTTTGAAAATCTGGACCTTTTGTCTCGCGATCTGCGCTCGGCGCAGGCGGCGGATGAGCTCCTCGCTCTTGCCGCTGAACATGCTGCCGGTGATGACTTCGATCCAGCCGTGATGCGGTTCTTTCCTGACAACGTCCATGACCATCCTCGGCGCCTGCATATCGCGAAGGCACGGAGGCCCCGAATACGGGTGATTCGAAAGTCAGACTCGCGACTGATATTCGCCGGTTTCGGTGTTGACCCGAACCTTGTCCCCCTCGTTGACGAAGGGCGGCACCTGAATGACGAGGCCGGTTTCGAGCGTGGCCGGCTTGACCTGCGCGCTCGCCGTCGCGCCCTTGATTCCAGGCGCCGTCTCCTTGACGAGGAGATCGACGGTGGGCGGCAGCTCGATTCCGACCGGTTCGACGTCGTAGAACTCGACGCGAATGATCGCGTCGGGCATGAGATAGTTGACCGACTCGCCCAGCGCTTCGTTCGAGATGTGGATTTGCTCGTAGGTCGACGTATCCATGAAGTAATAATGGTCGGTGTCGTTGTACAGATACTGCATCTCGCGCTCGTCGAGCGTCGCGCGCTCGATGTCCTCCTCAGCGCGGAATTTCTCGTCGGCGAGCGCCAGCGTCCGGATGTTGCGCAGCCGCGCCTGAATGTGGGCTCGCTTGTTGCCCGGCGTCAGATGGTGCAGATCGAGGATACGGAACAAGTCGGTTCCCAGCTTGATGAGCATGCCTTTTCGGAGACGCGTGGCTTGAATGGAATTCATGTCAGTGGTTGGCGGTGTCCTTGGCGCCTGGCACTTGGTCCTTGGTCCGTTCTTAGTCCCTGGTCGTCCTTAGACCCTGGTCCTTGGTCGTCCTTAGCGTTCTACGCACAGGACCAAGGACAAAGAACCAAGGACGCCAAGGACCAGGGACGGACCAAGGAATAGGCACCAAGAACCAAGGACTTCGTGGCTGTATATCCTTGCAATCGTAGCACATATCGTTCTGGTCAGCCAAAACGTGCTAGGATGCAAACATGGCCTTCACGCGGTGGGATCCGTTGCGCGATCTGCTCGCGCTACACGAGCAGATCGGCCAGCTCGTCGGCACTGACGCGCCCGGTTGGACACCGCCGGTCGACTTGTACGAAACGGCCACCGAGTTCGTCCTCACCGCGGAACTTCCGGGCCTCTCACGCGATCAGATCGAGATCCATGCTGAAGACAACCGCATTGTGATTCGCGGTGCGCGCGCCAGCGGGCCCTCCGGAAGCGACGTGCCATGCGAGCAGTACCACCGCGTCGAGCGCGGGCACGGCCGCTTCTCGCGTGCCTTCGCGCTGCCGGAAGCGATTGACGTGGAACGCGTCGCGGCGGATCTCAAAGAGGGCCTTCTCACGGTCACGATCCCGAAAGCCGCCGGCCACGGCATTCACCGGGTGAACGTCACGTAAAGATGAGATTGCAGATTTAAGATTGAAGATTGAAGATTGCAGGGCGACTATAAATCTGAAATAAAATCTTCAATAGACGGCTCTCGCTCACCATCGCACTTGTCGTGGCGGCCTTCGTGGCGGGACTGGTTCTGACCGCCGGGACGCGGACCGCGTCCGTCGCGAACGCGAACCTCGCCACGCGCGAGACGCCGGCGTCGCCGGCGCCAGCCACCACGGCCATCGAAGCGCCTGCCCCTGCCCCATCTTCGCTCCTGGGGGGACCCGATTTCACGGGCATTGCCGGCCAGGCGGTGAAGGGCGTCGCCAATATTTCCTCGCTGCAGGTCGTGCGGACACCCAACTCGCCCTTCACCGACGATCCCTTCTTCCGATACTTCTTCGGCACCCAGGACGATTTGTTCGGGTCGCGCGATCGCCGATCGCTCAGCCTCGGATCGGGCGTAATGATTTCCCGCGACGGCTACGTGGTGACCAACAACCACGTCGTCGGCGACAACGTCAGCGAGATCACGATCGCGCTGTCCGACAAG
>QHWL01000070.1 GCA_003222555.1 Acidobacteriota bacterium
GTTCTCCTCGTTGGGCCCGAGCGTGCCCAGCCGGGTCGCGAATCCCTCGTGCTTCTCGAGTTGCTCGCAGTAGTACTCGATGAGATCGGCCGACTCTTCGACGTCGCCGACGCACTCGAGCCGGTTCTTGCCCGCCTCGTAGCCCATGAGCGCCGACAGCTCCCACCGGCGCTCGCGGATGGCGTCGGCCGCCTTTTTGAGCAACGACACTCGCTCGCGCCACGGCCGCGCGCTCCAAGCCGGGAACGCTGCCTTGGCCGCGCCAATCGCGTCGCTCACCTGCTGGCGGCTGGCGCTCTGGAATGTGCCGAGCAGCATGCGCGTGTCGATCGGGCTCCGGTCGTCGAACTCGCTCGATGCGCGCACTTCCCGGCCACCGACGATGAGCGGATAACTTCTGCCGAAAGACGATCTCGCACGCGCGATTGCATCGTCCAGCTCGCGATGCAAATCCTCCATGCGATCCGCGCTCATCGTTGCGTAAGTGATCTTGGTTTGGGCGCGCTCCATGGTCATCCTTTCAACAGCGGTTCGTTCAAGAAGCGACAAAACGGCGCGACCCGGCGAAAGACGCTCAAGACGCCGCCGTAGAACTTCGGGCTGGTCGCGAAACTGGCTGGAAACTCGCATCCCGCGAGGAACTGACGGAATTTCAGATATTCCGCCGCTTCGTGATCTTTCGAGAAGCCGCGAGGCACGCGCTGGAGGCGCTCGCCGTCCAGTTCGCCGACGGTTCGTCTGAACGCCGGCGATTCGACGATGGCGCGCAGCCGGCGGAGGTTGGCTGCGATATGCTCGCGGACCACCTGCAGCTGGGGCGTTTGTGGCGCGTACATGCCGCCGCCGACCCATACTTGGTCTGGCGACACATGGAAGTACAGCCCCGCGCCTTCATGTTTGGGCAGGCCGCGCCAGGGAAAAATCGCCGCGACGTGCGTTTTGTAGGGCGCTTTGTTTTCCGAGAACCTCGTGTCGCGGTGGATGCGGTACATCGACGCCTTCGGGTTCGCGACCAGCTCCGGCGCGAACTGGCGGAAGTCGGCGCCCAATCGCTCGATGATCTCGAACATCGGCTGGCGGATGTGCGCCTCGTAGTCGTCGCGGTGAGCGTTGAACCACTCGCGGCGGTTGTTCCGTTTGAGCCCGCGCAGGAACTTGAGCGCCTCGGCGGTGAAACGCGGGGCAGACCTGGTCGGCATGGGTTCTGGATCGCGCACAAAAAATCTCTACCACAGAGGTCACGGAGAAAAACGGAGGTCACTGTTTTTCTTAAAGAAGAAGATCCGTGTCCTCGGCGTTCTTCCTCCGTGCCTCCGTGGTAGAGGTTTCTTATTATCGCTGCGCCGGCTGGGCCTGCCGGGCTTGCGCCATGCGGGCCTGGGACTCGCGCGTGAGGTGCGGAACGACGCCGATCATGCGTTCGAACGTCATGAGCTGCGCGCGATGGTGCATCTCGTGCTCCTTGGGAGACAGCAGCATCTCGAAACGGCTCTTCTTCGCCGGCTCTGCGCCCGGCGCCATCGTCACCTGTTCGGCGAGGAACGATTCGGGCAGGCTTTCCAGAAAAGAGGCAAACTTCTCGCCGTCGGCATTGAGCAGCGCGATGATCTCGGCTTTGCTGCGCGGCTTGGCCTCTTCGGCGGCGAATTTCTGCATCAGCTCCGGAAAGTTGACGGTCTTCAAGTCGCTGATCTTGTTGCCGTGAATGTGGTGCGCGAACCCCGACGAGAGCGCGATGTGTACGAGCGTCCGGCCGATGCTGCGCGTGGCGGGCGCGGCGGTGAAGTCGTACTTGTTCTCCGGGATGTCTTCCGCGATCCGAATCGTGTTCTTGCGGACCGTTCGATACGCTGCCGCGAGTTCTTTCCCACCGTAGTACGTCATGTCTGCTCCCTCCTGAATGTCCTCAGCAGCTAGCACTAGTCCTCAGCTACTCAGGATAACTATTTTCTTATGCTCGTGGGGCCCCACCCCCACTCGCTCTCGCTCGCGCCTTCGCGCTCGCTCGGGCCGCAGGCGCTCCTTGCTCCAGCTAGTCCGTCATCGGCATTAGTACCATCCGATGGGTTGTTCCGACAAGTTGATGAACACCTGTTTGACGTTGAGATATTCCTCGACGCCCCAGGTGCCGAGCTCGCGGCCGATGCCGCTTTGTTTGTATCCGCCCCAGGGCGCCTCCACGTACGTAGGCTGCATGTGGTTCACCCAGACGATGCCGGCGTGCAGGTTCTTCACGGCGCGCATGGCGCGGAAGATGTCGCGCGTCCATACCGCGGCGGCGAGACCGTAGTACGTGTCGTTGGCGATCGTCAAGGCGTCCTCTTCGTGGTCGAATGGGATGACGCAGGCCACCGGTCCGAAGATTTCTTCGCGAGCGATCCGAAACGAGTTATCGACATCGTAGAAGATCGTCGGCTCGATGAAAAAGCCGCGGTCGAGAGCGCCTCCGGCCGCCCGCCCGCCTCCGCACGCGATCTTCGCTTCTTGCTTGCCGATTTCCTGATACCGCCGGACGCGGTCGAACTGCTCGCGGCTGACGAGCGGCCCCATCTTCGTGTCGCGCTCCATCCCGGGGCCGAGCTTGATCTTCCGCGCTTTGTCGACCATCGCGTCCACGAACTTCTTGTAGATCGGCCGTTGCACGAGAATGCGGCTGCCTGCCGAGCAGACTTCGCCCTGGTTGATGAAGACGCCGAAGAGCGCCCCGTCTACCGCCGCCTCGAAATCGGCGTCGGCGAAGAAGACATTGGGCGACTTGCCGCCGAGCTCGAGGGAGATCTTCTTCAGCGTGCTGGCGGCGCCGCGCATGACGATCTTCCCAACCTCGACGCTGCCGGTGAACGCGATTTTATCGACGTCTGCGTGCTCGACGAGCGCGGCGCCCGCGGTTTCGCCGGCGCCGGTGACGATGTTGACCACGCCTGGCGGCAGACCGGCGTCAGCGAAGCTCGATGCGAGCTCGAGCACGGTGATGGGCGTCTGCTCGGCCGGTTTGAGGACTGTGGTGCAGCCGGCGCAGATCGCGGGGGCAAGCTTCCACGCGGCCATCATCAGCGGGTAGTTCCACGGGATGATCTGTCCGGCGACACCGATCGGCTCGCGCAAGGCCAGGCTCATGGCGTTGTCGGGCACCGGCAGCACCTCGCCGTGAATCTTCGTCGCGAGGCCCCCGTAATACTCGAAACAGGTCGCGACATCGGCGATGTCGAACTCGGACTCGGCTATCGGCTTGCCGCTGTTCCTGGTCTCGAGCTCGGCCAGCTCGTCTGCGCGGTCGCGGACGATCTCGGCCAGCCTGAAGAGCACGCGTCCGCGGTCCTGGGCCGTCGCGTCCTTCCAGGGCCCCGCGTCGAACGCCACGCGCGCGGCTTTGGCAGCACGGTCGACGTCGGCCGCGCCGGCGTTCGGGACTCGGGCGATGACGTCTGTGGTAGATGGATCGATGACGTCGATCGTCGAGTCCGACTGAGGCGAGACGAATTCACCGTTGATGTAGAGCCGATAAGTTTTCATGCGCCGTTACGGAGAAACAGCAACTATAGTCAGGAAGACGACGGCGGTAAAGAAATAGGACAAGCGCAGGACAACAGCCATGTACAGCGGCGCCGCGCGGCCGACCTACGACGATGTGAACCTGCTCCTCAAGCTGTACGACCTGCGGCGAGAGGACCGCCTGCGCGAAGCGCGACGCTGGTTCGCCGCGTCGTTCAAAGTGAAAACGCTCGAGGAGTTCAACGGCCTCTGCCCCGGCGGGAGCGAGCCGAACGCGTCGTACCGCATGGTGACGGGATATTGGGAAATGGTGGCCTCATTCGTGACCAGCCGTGTGCTCAATCAGGAGCTGCTTTTCGAGAATGGACGCGAGCTGTTGTTCACGTGGGAGCGTGTTCGCGGCGTTCTGCCGGACATCCGCAACAACTTCCAGAACCCGGTGGAGCTCAAGAACCTCGAAGTCGTCGCGAAGGCGTACATCGACTGGTGGAACCAGCAGGCGCCCGGCGCCTACGACGCATTCAGCAAACGGGTCCGCGGGTAACACCTCTTCTCACGAAGGCGGGAAGGTCGCGAAGACACACGAAGATTGATGAGCTGGATCTGTGCCCCTCGCTACGGGCCCGCGCGACGGAGCTCGCGCGCGACTTCGTCGAACGCAGTCAGATGGCTGTCGATGTCGGCATCGGTGTGCGCCACCGAAATCGTCCACTGCTCGTCGTAGTACTGCCCGCCGGGCACAATTCCTCGCGCCAGCATCCCAAGAAAATACCGCCAGAAAAGATCCTTGTCGACGTGGAGGAAGTCGCGATAATTGCGAACGGGCTCGCGGCAGAAATAGACGCAGCCGTTCGCGCCAACGCCGGTGGCATGAGCCGGGAGCCCGCTGGCCGCAATGATCCGATTGTAGCCGTCGACCAGACGCCGGTTCAACGCGCGCACGCGCGTGTACGCGTCCCGTGTCAACACCTCTCGAAGCGCGGCGAGCGCAGCCGCCACGGCGAGTGGCGCGGCATTGTAGGTGCCCGCGTGGAACACTTCGTGACGTTCGATGACGGCCATCACGTCGGCGCGTCCGCCGAAGCCGCCAATCGAGGCGCCGCCGCCGAACGATTTCGCGATCGTGACGAGGTCCGGCGCCACGCCGTAATACTCGGCGGCTCCGCCAGGCGCCAGCTTCGTGCCGGTCTTGACCTCGTCGAAAATCAGCAGTGCGCCCTCGCGGGACGAGACCTCCCGCAGCGCCTCCAGAAATCCTGGTTCCGGCTCGCACACGCCGATGTTCATCATCACCGGCTCGACAAGGATCGCGGCGATCTCGCCGGAATGCCGGCCGAACGCTCCGCGAACGGAGGCGATGTCGTTGAACGTCGCGGCGATCGTCAAGGCTGCGGTCGAGGCGGGAATTCCGAGCGACGCTGGCACCGACAGAGGCGCGCCGGCGTCGCCGCTCGATCCCGCCGGCGGTTTCAGCGAGACGAGCGCGGAATCGTGCGTCCCGTGATAGGCCCCCTCGAACTTGAGCACCTTCTCGCGCCGTGTGACCGCGCGCGCCACCCGCATCGCGTGCATCGTGGCCTCGGTGCCCGAGTTGGTGAACCGGAGGCGATCGATGCGATGGCGTCGCGTGAGCTCTTCGGCGAGCTCGAGCATCGGCAGGTGCGGCATTCCGAACATCAACCCGCGTTCCGCCTGGGCGCTAACCGCGCGGACGATCGCCGGATGCGCATGCCCGACCATCAGCGCTCCGAAGCAAAGCGCGTGGTCGATGTACTCGTGGCCGTCGACGTCCCACACGCGGGCGCCGAGCGCCCGATCGATGAAGATGGGATACGGCTCGAAAAAACGGAAATTACTTTCGACGCCAAGGGGCATCGTCCGCCGCCCGCGTTCAATCAACGCGCGCGAGCCGGACGTGCGCTGGCGGTAGCGATCGACCTCGCCCGTCATGCGGAATGCTATGTTACCGTCCAACGGGGGCGGGTCAGGCCCGGCCGCGTGAGAAAGGTCCGGCTAACCGCCTCCGCCAAGGCTACGGCGGTCCGCCGAAGCTTTACGCGGAGGCGGAAGCCGGACACTACGTACCCCTTGTCGCAAACGGGAGGGATCCGCGAGGCGGGCCCGATAAGGCCCGCCATGGACCCCAATGCGCAACAAGCGCGTCAGAGCAGTTGACGACAGCGAGGCGTCCCGGACAAGATGATGTTCGCACGCGCCGACGGCGCGAGCCGTGAAGAGGCCGAGCGCCTGGCGATCGAGAAAGCGACGCGCCATCTCGCGCAGACCCGCAGGTTCCCGGTCGGCTGATTGCGGTGCGCTCGATATCTCCTGACACAAGCCCAGCGAGTCGACTTGGTGGGGGCCGTCGTCCTTAGCGCCTGGTCCTAGGTCCTTTGTCCGTCCTTTGTCCTTGGTCGTCCCTGGTTCTTGGCGTCTGCTTCTCACACGGTCAGGGCGGACTAAGGACCAAGGACCCGAAGGACCAAGGACCGACCAAGGCCCAAGGCCGAAGGACCAAGGACCGTTAGAGAACCGCTCATCCCCCGATGCCACTCGTCACTTCGACACTTGCGGCGATTGTCTTCGGGGCAGGCGTCGTGGCCGGCGGTCTCGGCGCCCTGCTCGGCATCGGCGGCGGCGTGTTCCTGGTTCCCTTCCTGAATCTAGCCCTCAACTTTCCGTTCACCGCCGCGGCTGCCATCAGCCTGACCACGGTGATTGCGACGTCGAGCGCGGTGTCGGCAGGCCGCACCGGCAAGCACCTGATCAATCTGCGGTTAGGGATGCTGCTCGAAGTGGCGACGGTCGCCGGCAGCCTGCTGGGCGGGGTGACGGCACAATTTCTCGCGCAATCGACGCTTCAAAGACTCTTCGGCATCGTCGCCGCGGTGGTCGCTGTCGTCATGGTCAGCCGTATCGGGCGTCGAAACGTGATTCTGGATCAGGCGGCGGATCCTGGCGTTCTCGGTGGCCGCTTTTACGACGAAGACAGCGGGGGCGTCGTCGCGTACCGGGTGAAGCGGCTGCCGGTGGCGCTGTTTGCGTCGTTTCTCGCCGGCGACGTGTCATCGCTGCTCGGGATCGGCGGTGGCGTGATCAAGGTGCCGGCCCTGAACGCGTGGTGCGGCGTTCCGCTGCGCGCCGCGGCGGCGACGAGCGCGTTCATGATCGGCGTCACCGCAACGGGCGGCGCGGTCATTTATTACGGTCACGGTCAGCTGATTCCGTCTTTGGCCGCGGCGGCCGTGCTCGGTGTGCAAGTGGGATCGTGGAGCGGCCTGCGGATTGGCGACAAGGCGCCGGTGAGGTGGCTCAAGCTGCTGATGGCGGCCGTCCTGGTGGTCGTGTCGGTGCTGATGTTCATGCACAGCCGCGGATAGCGATCGGGAGTTCGCAGATGGTTACCAGTGACGACAGTCGACTCGATCGGGCCGTCGGGCGCGTGCTCAACGTTGGGGTGACGGCGAGCTCGGCGTGTCTCGCGATCGGCTTGGGGCTCTCGATGCTCGGTGGCACTGCGGGCGCCGCTCGCCTGCTGCTCAACGTGGGCCTGGTAGTCCTGATGGCGACGCCCGTGGGACGCGTCATCATCTCGGTGAGTGAGTACGCGTTCGAGCGCGACTGGGTGTTCGTATCGCTGACGACGATCGTGCTCCTCGAGCTCGTAGGCAGCTTGTTGGCTGCGTTCCGTTAGCCCGTGTGAAAACTGTTAACCGCCGAGACCGCCGAGACCGCCGAGACCGCGGAGAAGAAAACGCTAAGAACTCTCGGCGCTCTGCGTGCTCTGCGGTAAAACGGCGCATTTTTTCACACGCTCTGAAACCTGCGCCACTCCAGGTTGTGAAAACGGTTTCAGCCCGGTAGATATCACTGAAATGTAATCTGACATTCAAGAATGGTATCGAAGCAAGGATCCAGGCGGACTCCGGGAATGTGGCAGGCGTGTGCCATGGCACGAACGTTGCGGCTCTCATCGAGACGTGATTTATCTGTTCGGGCTCACGATCTTCATCAGCTCCGCGCTCCTGTTCCTCGTCGAGCCGATGATCGCCCGGATTCTGCTGCCGATGCTGGGCGGCACGCCGGCTGTCTGGAACACCTGCGTCGTGTTCTTCCAAGCCACGCTCTTTGCGGGGTACCTTTACACCTACGCGACGACCAGGTGGCTTAGGCCGCGGATGCAGGCGGCTGTCCACGCCACGTTGTGGCTCCTCTCGATCGCCACCATCCCGATGGCGCTTTCCGTCGAAGCGATGCCGACGGTCGGCAGCCCGATCCTTTGGCTGTTCGGCGCTTTGATCACGTCTGTCGGCATGCCGTTTTTCCTGCTCTCGACGAGCAGTCCGATGCTCCAGCAGTGGCTGACGACCGATCGCCGCCAACCGTCGGCCGATCCGTACATGCTGTATGCGGCGGGCAACGTCGCCAGCTTGACGGCGCTGCTCTCGTATCCACTCATCCTCGAGCCGCGGCTTCGTCTCGGCGAACAGCGCGCGATATGGGTCATCGCCTATGCTGCGCTCGCGATCCTGACGGTGGCCTGCGCCGCAATGATGGCCAGGGCGGCGTCCAAGACGGCCGCGACGTTGCCGGTTGAGCACGACCTCTCGCAGGAAGGCGACCCAGGCGGCGGGAACAGGCTGAGCGTCTCTGATCGGCTGCGATGGATCGCCCTGGCATTCATTCCAGCCAGTCTCGTGATTGCGGTCACCACCTATCTGACCACCGACATCGCGGCCGTACCGATGCTGTGGGTGCTGCCGCTGGCGCTCTATCTGCTGACGTTTGTGCTCGTCTTCGGCTCCCGGGGCGTCGTCTCATTCGGGCCGCCTGTCCGGCTCTTTTCGCTCGTGTGTCTGCCGGTAGCCGTCCTGGTCGGACTCGAAACCAACCTGCCGGCCGTCATCCAGGTGCCCGCGCATCTGTTGACGTTCTTTTTGGCGGCGATGGTCTGCCACACGGAGCTTTGGCAACGCCGTCCGGGGACGGCGCACTTGACCGAGTTTTACCTGTGGCTTTCGCTCGGCGGCGTGCTCGGCGGGCTGTTCACGGCCCTCGCGGCACCTGTGATGTTCACGTCAATCGTGGAGTATCCGCTGTTGCTCGTGCTTGCGTGTCTGGTCCGCCCGGCCGCCTTGTTGAACAGCGTGCGGCAGCGCCTCCTCGACCTGGCCGTTCCGGCCGCCCTCGGCGTGGGCATCTTTCTCGGTTGCCAGATCTTCGGGCATCGCAACGTCATCATGGTGCTGGCCGTCGTGCTCGTTCCCCTTCTGGTCGTCTACAGCTCGTCGCGCCGCCCCTGGCGGTTCGCGTTGGGCGTGGCGGCGGTGCTCATGTCCTTGCAGCTCTACACCGCCAGCCCGTTCCAAGTCATCTATCGGGGGCGCAGTTTCTTCGGCGCGTTTCGCGTGGTGGAGGACAACACGCTTCACGCGCGGCTCTTCTTTCATGGCGCCACGGTGCACGGCATGCAGAGTCTCGAGCCCGGCCGCCGCGCCGAGCCGATGGCCTATTTCACCCGCTCGGGCCCGATCGGGCAGGTGTTCGAGGCCTTCTCCGGGCCTCGAGCGAAGTTGCACGTCGGGATCGTCGGCCTCGGCATCGGGACGCTCGCGGCGTACGCCGAGCCGCCGCAGCGGTGGACGTTCTTCGAAATCGACCCGGCACTCGAGCGCTTGGCGCGTGATGCGCGCTACTTCACGTATCTGGCGGACGCGCGCGCGGACGTTCGTGTCGTGCTCGGCGATGCGCGGATTGCGTTGCGAGCTGAGCCGGCCGGCGAGTTCGGTCTGCTCGTGCTCGACGCGTTCAGTGGCGACGCGGTTCCAGTCCACCTCATCACGCGCGAGGCGCTGCATCTGTATCTCCAGAAGGTCGATGAGCACGGTGTCCTGATGTTTCATGTGTCGAACCGGTATGTAGAGTTGCGACCGGTGCTGAACGCTTTGGCGAAGGATGCGAATCTCGCCGCCCTCACCGAGGACGATTCGGTGAGCGAGGAAGAGTTCCGGCACGGAAAAGCCGCGTCCCGGTGGGTGGTGATGGCGCGTTCGGCCGACGACCTTGGTCCGATCGCGCGCGACCCGCGGTGGCGCGCGCTATCCACGAGCGCACCGCTCAGCGTATGGACCGACGATTTTTCTAATTTGATGACCTTGTTCAAATGGCCTGCCTCCTGAGCCCGCTGTACTGGGGACGGGAGCCCGTGTACTAGTAAGGGCTGCCGTCCCCCGTACGCTGCAACTATGAATGTCGCCTCGCGCGGTCGACAGGTCGCGTCCGTTTTCGCCGTCGTGGGCGCGGTGGTCTGTCTCTATTCGATGAGACAAGCCGACCCGGACCTTTGGGGCTACCTGACGTATGGGAGGCTGTTCGTCGAGTCCCGCGGACTCCCCTCACAGGATGGGTTCGCTTATACGTCAGCCGGCTTTCAATGGACTACCTTCGAGTATGGCGCCCAACTGCTCCTGTGGTGGGCTTACCACTTCGCCGGTCCGATGGGGCTCATCGCTCTGAAATGTGTCGTCGGTGGTGTGGCGTTGTGGTGTCTCTTTATTGCTGTCCGGGTTACCACTCACGAGCCGTTCATCTGGGCGCCGATATTCCTTCTCTGTACGTCCACAATCTGTCGTTTCTTCGTGTTTCGCCCTCAACTCTTCACGTTCGCATTCTTCGCATGTTTTGTGGCGGTGCTGTTCAAGTTTCTCTTGCGCCGGCGGGCGCCGCTCTGGGCGCTCCCAATCGTGATGTTGGCGTGGGCAAACGTCCACG
>QHWL01000492.1:0-501 GCA_003222555.1 Acidobacteriota bacterium
GCCGGTGGAATTCAAGTGGTGGGTCTACAGCGCGACCGGGTGGACGGTGCTGCAGGAGTGGAACCCGGCGACGAGCGCCACGTGGACGCCGGCGACCGCGAACCCTGCGGGCATGGTAGAAGTGTGGGCGCGGAGCGCCGGGGCCCTGGCGGATGCGCCAGAGAAATGGGCCGAGCTGCCGTATGCGATTCAGGCCCCAGGGCAGATCACGGCAGTCACCGTGACGGCGGACCGGACGGCGCCGCAGCCGCCCGGGACGACGATCACGCTGACTGCGGCGGTGACGGGCGGGACCGCGCCGGTGGAATTCAAGTGGTGGGTCTACAGCGCGACCGGGTGGACGGTGCTGCAGGAGTGGAGCGCGGCGACGAGCGCCACGTGGACGCCGGCGACCGCGAACCCTGCGGGCATGGTAGAAGTGTGGGCGCGGAGCGCCGGGGCCCTGGCGGATGCGCCAGAGAAATGGGCCGAGCTGCCGTATGCGATTCAGGCCCCAGGGCA
>QHWL01000492.1:630-3842 GCA_003222555.1 Acidobacteriota bacterium
CGCCGGCAACCGCGAATCCTGTGGGCACAATCGAGGTCTGGGCGCGCAGCGCCGGGGCTCTGGCTGATGCGCCCGAGAGGTGGGTCGACCTGCCGTATGCGATTCAGCCGCCCTCGCCCTGACGTTCGCGCCCTCGTTCACCCGAATTGGGGACTAGGCGCGATCCAGCCGCTTGAGCTTCTCGACGAGCGTTGTGCGCTTGAGGTTGAGCAGCTTCGCCGCCTGCCCTTTGTTCCCGCCGGTCCGTTCGAGCGACAACCGAATGAGGTCGCGTTCGATCGTCGCGATGAATGCGTCCAAGTCGACGCCGTCCTCCGGCAATGCCACCGCCGCGGGAAGCGACGGCTCCTGTGAGTTTTGGATTTCCGGCGGCAGATCACTGACGTCGATTTGCGATCGTCCGGCGCAGAACGCCATCGCGCGCTCGATCGTATTCTCGAGCTGCCGGACGTTCCCGGGCCACTGATACGACATCAGCCGCCGCATTCCTTCCTGCGAGACCGTGGTTGGACGGCGCCCGGCACTTTCAGCCCCCGCCAGATCCCGGAATTTTTCGAGGAAATGCTGCACCAGAAGCGGAATGTCTTCTTTGCGATCGCGAAGCGGCGGCAACCGCACCGGAATGACGTTGAGCCGGTAAAACAAGTCTTCTCGGAACTGACCGTCGGCCACCAGCCGGGCGAGATCGTTGTGGGTGGCGGCGATGACCCGCACGTCCACCTTGGTCGTGTGCGAGTCGCCGACGCGCTCGAACTCGCGCTCCTGCAGCGCCCGCAGCAGCTTCATCTGCAGCCCCGCGCTCATTGTCCCCACCTCGTCGAGGAAGAGCGTCCCTTTGTGCGACTGCTCGAGCCGCCCCTGCCGGTTCCCGACGGCGCCCGTGAACGCGCCGCGCACGTGACCGAAGAGCTCCGCTTCGAGCAGCGTTTCGGGAATCGCGCTGCAGTTGAGTGCGACAAAGCGATGGACGCGCCGCGGGCTGTTGTGGTGAATCGCGCGCGCCACGACTTCCTTGCCGGTGCCGGTCTCGCCGGTGATGAGAATGGTGCTGTTGGTCGCCGAGACCGTTTCGAGCAGCTGAAAGAGCTGCTCCATCGCACGGCCCTTTCCCACGACGCCTTCGAACCGATAGCGCTCCTCGAGCTGTGCGCGCAAATAGGCGTTTTCCGACTTCAGCCGGCGTTGCTCGAGCGCCGAGTCGAGCCGCGCCGCAAGATCGTCGATCACAAACGGCTTGCGGACGAAATCCCAAGCGCCATGTTTGCCCGCCTCGACGGCGTCCTTGTCGGTACCGTAGCCGGTGACGACGATGGCGATGATGTCGGGATAGCGCTCGACGGCGGCTTCGACGACGACCGAGCCGTCGACGCCGGGCAGGCGGAGATCGGTGACAATGATGTCGAAAGCGAACTCACCGAGTCGCGCGAGCGCCGTCTCGCCCGAATCGGCCTGCTCGACCAGGTAACCGCGATCGCCGAGCTGCTCAGCGATAGCCTGGCGAAGCGCGGCTTCGTCCTCGACGAGGAGCAGATGTTTAGAGGGCTCAGGCATTTAGCGAGGCGCCAACATATTGACACCAGCGGAGCCGCCTGTCCAGGGATTTGAGGCCTGGAATTCGGCGTTGGTGAGATTTGGCGGGATCGACGATGGTTTTGGGCCAGATCCCAAATCCCTAATCCCCAATCCTGTTCCCTCCGATACAACTTTACGGAGGCAAACACCCAAGTGGAACGAAAAACGATTTCGATCATGAAGGCGTGCGAGCTGGTCGGCGTGAGCCGGCGCACCATTTACAACTGGCTCTCGAGCGGAAAGATCGAATACGTCCGCACGGCCGGTGGATCGGTGCGAATCTTCGTCGACACGCTCTGGCGCGACCCCCACCGAAGCGATCGTCCCGCCGCGCAGGGCGCCTGGCAGTCGGAAGGCCGGAATCAGGCCTGATGCCCGGCGTCGACGAGCTCCTCGCGAGGAAAGCGATGGACGAATCACCAGAACTGCGTCTTCTCTTTCACCGCCTCAACAACCAGCTCGGGATCATCCTCGCACACGCGGAACTCCTCGAAGCCAAAGCCACTACCGACGAAGTGGTCCGCTCGCGCGCCTCGCAAATTGTAGCGAGCGCGCTCGAAGCCATGAGCACGGCCAAGGAAATCCGGCGTCATACCGCCGGAAAGACCAGCGAACCTTAGCGCGAGTCGTCCGGTTGCTGGCGATCAAAACGGTAAGAACACCGTCAAACGTTTGACGAGATAACCCCTCTTTTTGTCAAAATATTGACAGCAGGCCAGGGTCTATCGCCCTCTAGCAGCTGAGCCGTGCTGGATCGAGACACTGGCATAAACAATTTAGAATTAACCAGTTAGAAGCCTCGATTGGCTTTTCATGCAACGTTTAAGAACATAAACACGGCTGTTGGTACCGTCGTTGCGATAGCGTGCAGCGCCCGGGACGACCAGGAAGGTCGCGTGGTCAGCCAAGGCGGACACCACGTGTGACTTTGGGTTCCGAAGGAGCTAGAAATTATGCGCGCCCAGCCTGTCGCCGCCGCTCACAACCGCCGCGTCGTTGCCAGCCTCCCGTTTGTCGAAGCGCTTGCCCGCCGCATGGCGGCTTCGATGCCGAACTCGATCGATGTCGGCGACCTCGTGCAGAACGGGGTCATCGGATTGATTGACGCGCTTCGCCGCGACGCGTGGCCGCGCGGCGTCCGCCGTCAGCGTCGCGAGCTCGATGCGGCGCGCGAAGCGCTGCGGCGCGAGCTGGGACACGAGCCGTCGATGGCCGACCTCGCCGCGCGCGTGGGCTCGGACGAAAAGCGTCTGAGCCGGACGATCGTCCGTATCAACACCATCGAGTCGACTTCACCGATGGCCGCCGGCGATCACGTCGACGGAAGCTCGCTGCCGCCGGCGCTCGTTCCGTCGGAGCCCGACTCCCCCGACGAGGCGTACGAAAAACTGGAGACGCGCAATCACGTGCGCACCGCCATCCAGTCGCTGCCATGGCGCGAGCGCAAGGTGATCGGCCTCTACTACTACGGCGAAGTGACGATGAAACAGATCGGCGCGGAGATCGGCGTCAACGAATCGCGCGTGTCGCAGCTTCATGCGCGCGCCATCCGGCGTCTGCGTGTCGCGCTCGGTGAAATGGGCCCGCAGCACATGGCCGAGATGCGCCGCGCGTTCGTCGCGTTTGCGGCCAGCAAGGCG
>QHWL01000492.1:3907-4430 GCA_003222555.1 Acidobacteriota bacterium
CTCCCGAAGGCCGGCGCCCGGAAAATCGCATCGCCGCAGGCGGTGGTGCTGCCCTACAAGCCAGCGAACAAGCGTCCCGTGGCCGTGCACGCCACGCTTCGGATGAGTCGGCCCAGGCAGACCGTGGCGGCTGCGAGGTAAGGCATCTCCTTCACGAAGGCACGTCGTGATTTTCGTGGCTCTTCGTGCCTTCGTGATGAGCCTTATGCAACGGCCTCTGCGTTGAACGGTTTCAAGCGAGCCCCTCCCGGATTGCACGCAGTAAATCTCCCAACCTGAACGGTTTCGCAAGCCAGCGGCAGCCGGTTTCTCCGAGAAACGCCTCGGCGTCGGTGCCGGCGATGTCGCCGGTGACGAAAATCACTCGCTTCGCCAACGCAGGCACGGCGGTGGCGAGCCTGCGATAGAACGCCTTGCCGTCCAGCCGCGGCATCCTGAGATCGCAGATCACGAGGTCGAACCCCTTCGCCTGCACCTTTCCCAGCGCCTCTTCCCCGTCAGCCGCTCGTTCCACGATGTATCC
>QHWL01000493.1:0-318 GCA_003222555.1 Acidobacteriota bacterium
AGCGGGCGAATTTCAAGAATTGGGAGGAGATTCAGGATCTCTACAGCCCGCCGAAAGGCATTGCCGAAAATATTCAGCGCCGCGAGCTCTTGAACCGGGTGCTGATGAAGGTCATTCAGGACAACAAGCTCGACCTGCTCATCCAGCTGCACACGGCGTTGCCGCCCGGCAAGATCGGGTTGGCCGCCGAGCCCAACGCGAACAATCGCTTGATATCGTACCCGCTCGGACCGAACGCCGGGATCACGGAAATCCTCATCCCGGCTGGGTACGTCCGGATCGCGTACGACCCGACGCTCGAGCTGGCGACAGATACCA
>QHWL01000493.1:445-2527 GCA_003222555.1 Acidobacteriota bacterium
TCGGCCTATCAGGCAGCGTCGAAGCGCCGCGTTCCGCCGCCCGCGTTCGGACCGCTGCAGGGCGAACCCTAGACCGGCGCGGTGCAATATTCGTGGCGTTACATCACGAAGCCACGAAGGGCACGAAGAAACACGAATTCTTTATTTACGTTATTTCGTGAAGCGTCGTGTTCTTCGTGTCTTCGTGAGAAGTCGCCTTCCCTACTTTGAGCGAGAGTCTCGAAACGGTTCTGGCATCACGGCCTGGAGCGCCTTCGAGACGCGAATGTACTCCTCGTAACGCCGCTGATACCGATCGAGCTTTTCCCGCTCGACGGCATCGAGCCGCGCGCGCACAATCGGCGAGCCGCCCGACGCAGCAAGCTCGTGCTCGAGCGTGGTGGCCTTGAGCTTGAAGTCGGCGTCGTGCGTGCCTTCCCAGGCAAGCCAGTCGGCCGTCCACCGTGCGTGGGCGGCCTGAACGATCTCGTCGCTGAATGGGAACGTCGCGCCGGACGCGCGATCGAGGGCGGCGAACTCGTCGGGAAAAAGCTGACGCGCCATGCGCGCGAGCGGCTGCCAGACAAGCAGGGCGCGCGGATCGGTATGGGCGGCGCCGACGGCCGGCACGAATGCCGTGAGGATCTGCAGCGCGCGTCCTTGCGCCACCTGCTCGCGCGCGGCTTTCAACTCCCGCGCGATCTGCAGACACGCCCAAGCGACGACGCCCGCGGCGATGAGCGCTGAAAGCACGAGGAGCATCGGGACCCACGCGCCTCAGTACTTCACCACCGAGTGTACGTTCTCGCCTGCAAGCCGCTGGCGGCCGTTGAGCGCCACGAGCTCGACCAGGAACGCGAGCCCGTGCAGCTCACCGCCGAGACGCTTCACCAGATCGGCCGTCGCGCGTGCAGTGCCGCCGGTCGCGAGCAGGTCGTCCACGATGAGAATGCGCTGACCCTTGCCAATCGCATCGTCGTGGATCTCGAGTGAGTCGCTGCCATATTCGAGATCGTAGGTCGTCCGCACGGTCGTCGACGGCAATTTGCCGGGCTTCCGCACCGGCACGAATCCCGCTCCGAGGCGATCGGCCACCGCCGCACCAAAGATGAACCCGCGACTCTCGATGCCGACGACGATCTCGACACCGCGACTCTGGAATGGAACGGCAAGGCCGTCGATGGCCGCCCGTAACCCGGCCGGGTCCCGCAAGAGCGTCGTGATGTCGTAGAACAGAATCCCGATTTTCGGGAAATCGGGAACATGACGAATTCTTGCCTTAAGATCGTCGACGTTGTGCGCTTGTTGAGTCACTTGATGTTGAACCCCGTGTCGCGGCCTGTCGGCACCGCGTCGTCGATTTCCACCTGCGCCACGCGGGCGCCGGGTGGCCCGTGCCTCACCTTGTGCTCGAACCGATCCATCGCCTCGGCGTCGCCTTCGACCTCAATTTCGACGCGGCCGTCGGGGAGATTGCGGGCAAAGCCGTGCAACCCTTCGCGGGCGGCCGCCGCCTGGGCAAAAAAGCGGAAGCCGACGCCTTGAACGCGGCCCCCGATGAGATAGCTTCGCCTCACGCGCATGTGGAGAGCCGAGCGCGCGATTATACCCGGAAGCTGCAGAATTTCAGCGCGCGGTGGCGACGACATCACGCGCGGTGGTGACGATGACAAATCGCGTGGGCGGGATTTTCCGGCGCCAGAGCACACGACCCGAGGTCGCCCACATGCCCTCGCGGACGTAGGCGACGCGGAGCGGCAAGCCTTGGGCCACGAATTCGTCGTACGCCGGCTCGAGCATCACACAGTAGAACGGCTCGGCTCGCTCGAAGAACGCTCTCGCCTCATCAGGTCCGTCGAGCATCGCGGTATGGCCATCGACATAAAACCGGAACGCGGCGCTCCATCGGTTGAGCCGGTAGCTGGCCACCCGATCGCTCGCGCCCGTGTGCGCGACGACCCAGCGGGCGATGTCGGGTACAACCTTGCGGCGCTCCAGTGACGGGAGCACCCAGATGATGAGCCCCGCATAGATGATGCCCAGCGCCGTCATGACGATCCACGGCACTCTTGGAAAGCCTTGTGCCCAGATGTTGAGCCTCGC
>QHWL01000511.1 GCA_003222555.1 Acidobacteriota bacterium
GCGTGCATTCCTGCATCTTGCATTCGTGCATCGTGCATTCGTGCATTCCGATTAGAGCCCGGCTTCCGATCGCAAAGCGGCGGCTTTATCTGTCCGCTCCCACGTGAACTCCGGCTCGGGGCGGCCGAAGTGGCCGAACGCGGCTGTCTTTTTGTAAATCGGCCGGCGCAGGCGGAGCTCGTCCATGATCCCGCGCGGCGTGAGCTTGAAGTGCGAGCGCACGAGCTCGGTAATCTTCTCTTCGGGAATGCGACCCGTGCCTTCTGTGTGCACCATCACCGACACTGGATCGGCGACGCCGATCGCGTAGGCCAGCTGCACGAGCGCGCGGTCGGCCAGGCCTGCCGCGACGACGTTTTTGGCGATGTACCGCGCCATGTAGCAGGCCGATCGATCGACCTTGGTCGGATCCTTGCCCGAGAAGGCGCCGCCGCCATGCGGGGCGGCGCCGCCGTAGGTGTCCACGATGATCTTGCGTCCGGTCACGCCGGCGTCGCCGTGCGGTCCGCCGACCACGAAGCGCCCCGTGGGGTTGACGTAGATCTTCGTGTCCTTGTCTCTCATGTCCTCGGGGATGACGCGGTTGACGATTTTCTCGATGATGTCTTCGCGCATCGTGTCGTTGGTCACAAGCGGGCTATGCTGGCTCGAGACGACGACCGTGTCGACGCGCACCGGCCGTGTGCCGTCGTACTCGATCGTCACCTGGGACTTGCCGTCGGGGCGGAGATAGTCGAGCACGCCGTCGCGCCGCATGCACGAAAGACCCTTCACGAGCTTGTGCGCCAGCATGATCGGCAGCGGCATGAGCTCCTCGGTCTCCGTGCACGCGAAGCCGAACATCAGACCCTGATCGCCGGCGCCACCTGTATCCACTCCTTGAGCGATGTCGGGCGACTGTTTGTGAATCGACGAAAGCACGGCGCAGGTTTCGGCGTCGAAGCCAAACTTGCCCCGGGTGTAGCCGACCTCGGTGATAGTTTGACGGACGACATCCTGAACGTCGATGCTAGCGCTGGTCGTGATCTCTCCCGCGACGACGACGAGGCCTGTCGTGACGAGTGTTTCGCAGGCCACGCGGCCGAGCGGATCCTGCGTGAGGATCGCGTCGAGAATGGAATCCGAGATCTGATCGGCGATCTTGTCAGGGTGTCCCTCGGTGACCGATTCCGAGGTGAAGAGATGTCGTCCGTTACGGCTCATGCCGTGCTCCTTGGTTGACGCTCGCGGCGCTCGTTGCTCGGCTCGTGGATCCCGCGCGGGCCGCAGACGCTTGGTGATCGCCCGACAGAGTGCCCGAAAGTGTTTAAGTTTAGCAGAATCATGGGCGCGGGTGGAAGCGATCGTAGATCGTCTTTAGGCGCGCTTCGAGCACGTGGGTGTAGATTTGCGTCGTCGACAGATCGACATGCCCGAGCATCATCTGAATGGCACGAAGATCGGCGCCGCGCTCGAGCAGATGCGTCGCGAAAGAGTGCCGAATCGTGTGCGGGCTGAGTGCCGGCGGCAGATTGCCGCGCCGCGCGTGCGCTTTGAGGATCTTCCAGAACCCAACGCGGCTGAGCGGGCCGCCCCGCGCGTTGAGGAACAACCGCGTCGATGCCCGTTTGACCAGAGCGGGGCGCCCTGTCTGTTGATAACGACGAACCCAGTCGGTCGCCTGCTCGCCGATCGGGATGAGCCGTTCCTTGTTCCCTTTTCCGATGCAGCTCACGTAATGCTCCTCGAGATGAAGATCGGACGCACGAATTCCCACGAGCTCGGAGACGCGCATGCCGGTTGCATACAGCATCTCGATCATCGCGCGGTCGCGGAGCCCGCGAGGGGTGGAGACGTCGGGCTGCGCGATCAGGCGGTCCACCTCTTCGAGCGACAGGAACTTGGGCAGGGCCGGCCACGCGCGCGGCGGCTGGAGATCGTCGGCCGGGCTGCGCTCGAGGCGCCGGTCGAGCACGAGAAAACGGTAGAAGCCGCGAACGGCGGCAACCGATCGGGCGACCGAGCGCGGCGACAGGCCGCCGGTCATCTGTCGGCGGACGAACGCCTCGAGCGCATGACGGTCGAGCGTTTCCGGGCGCCGGCCGGCAGCGGCGGCGAACGCGGCCAGCGCGGCGAGATCGCGCGCGTAGCTCTCGAGCGTGTGTTCGGCAAGACGGCGCTCGACGCGGAGGTGCTCCAGGTAGGCGTGAATCACCTTAGTCGATAGTCGTTAGTCGATAGTCGTTAGTCAAGGGCTACTCGTGATACCATGCGCGGTTTGTTCGCGAGGTTCTCCTAGTATGCCCGTCCGTTCGAAGTGGCAGTTCCTTCCGACCGAGGCGATTAATCCCTCGACGCTCGCCATCGATAAGCTCTCCCCGGCCGAGATTGTCGACAGCATGCTTCACGAGGATCGCGAGATGCTTGCCGCGGTCCAGCGGGAGAAGCAGCGGATTTCGGTCGGCGTCGAGATCATCACGCAGGCGCTCCGTCATGGCGGCCGCATCATCTTCGTTGGCGCAGGCACGAGCGGACGGCTGGGCGTGCTCGAATCGGCCGAGATGCCGCCGACTTTCGGCACGAGCCCCGATCTCGTGCAGGCGATCATGGCCGGCGGGAGGAGCGCGCTGCTGCGCGCGCGCGAGGGCGTCGAGGACAACTACGAAGAAGGGGCGCGATCGTTCAACAGGTTGCGGCCGACCAAGAAGGACATCGTCATCGGCGTTTCGGCGAGCGGGATGACGCAGTTCGTGCGCGGCGCGCTGACGCGCGCGCGGCGGGTCGGGTCGAAAATCATCTTCGTCACCTGCGACCCGCGGACCGAGCTGCAGACGTTCGTCGACCTGACGATCGCCCCCGCTGTCGGCCCTGAAGTCATCGCCGGGTCCACGCGGCTCAAAGCCGGAACGGCGACCAAGATCGTCCTCAACATGCTGACGACCGCGGCGATGATCCGCATCGGCAAGACCTACGGCAATCTCATGGTCGATGTGCAAATGGGCTCGGAGAAGCTGCGCGATCGCGCGCGCCGGATCATCACGATTGTCACGGACCTCGACTACGACGCCGCCGACAAGCTGCTTCGACGGGCCCATTGGAACGTCAAGGCCGCGATCGTGATGCAAAAGGCCGGCCTCACGTATCCCCAATCGCTCGCGCGCCTCCGCCGCGCGCACGATTTCGTCCG
>QHWL01000512.1:0-4112 GCA_003222555.1 Acidobacteriota bacterium
TCGGCCCCGCTGCGCCGTCGTGGTGCCGAGCTGCACGCTCCGCACGAGCGTGCTGGGAATTCCTCTCGAGCTTCCGCTACTGCTGGCTCCCGTCGGCAGCAGTCGCATGTTCCATCCAAGCGGCGAACCCGCCGCAGCGCAGGCCGCCGGCGCCGCCGGTACCGCTTACATCCTGTCGACACTATCCGGGTATCGGCTGGAAGAAGTGAAAACCGCTTCGACCGGACCGGTCTTCTATCAGCTCTACCTTCTCGGCGGCCGCGATGTCGCCTTGGGCACGATCGCACGCGCGCGCGCGGCAGGTTTCGCGGCGCTCGTCGTCACCATCGACACGCCCGTCTCTGGTCTGCGGTACCGCGACGTACGCAACGGGGTGAAAGAGCTCCTCAGCTGGAATCCCTGGTCGATGCTGCCCTTTGTCGGCCAGATGCTCTCGCGCCCGGGGTGGCTTGCCGGCTTCCTTGCCGACGGCGGTTTGATGAAGTTTCCCAATGTCGTGCTGCCCGGACAAGGGCCGATGCCGTACGCAGACGTCGCGGCCGCTTTGGAGCAGTCGAGCGTCTCGTGGACAGATTTGCGCTGGATCCGCGAGGCCTGGAACGGCCCCATCGTCATCAAAGGCGTGCACACGGGAGAGGACGCCCGCCGCGCCGTCGATTTAGGCGCCAACGCCATCGTCGTGTCCAATCACGGCGGCCGTCAACTCGACGGCGTCGCGGCCACCCTGCGGGTCTTGCCGGAAATCGTGGCTGCGGTGAGCGGCCAGATCGAAGTGCTTCTCGATGGCGGTGTCCGCCGCGGCAGCGACATCGCCAAGGCCCTTTGCCTCGGAGCTCGGGCCGTTCTCGTGGGTCGCGCCTACGCGTACGGACTCGCGGCTGCCGGCGGTTCCGGCGTCGCACGAGCCATCGACATCCTGCGGACCGACTTGATTCGCACGCTCAAACTGCTAGGTTGCGAATCGGTGTCCAGCCTGAACCGCTCATACGTCGATGTCCCCGCGGAGTGGATGGCGTCGGATCGTCAAATCGCCATCACATCCGGCAAGAACTAGCGAACAAATCACGTTCAACCTAGAGACCGCGGAGACCGCGGAGACCGCGGAGACCGCGGAGACCGCAGAGAAGAAATACCCAACGAACGTCTCGGCGTGCTCTGCGCGCTCTGCGTTCGATCTTCGAGCTCCGTGGGCTGCCGCCACTGTGAGCCGTAGGCGTTGTTGAGCTGAATCAGGCCGGCGCCGTTGAATACGTTGTACACGTCGACGTTCCCTTGCAAGCTGGCCTTGGCACCGACCTTCACGAGCTTGGTCAATCTCAAGTCCAGTCGCGTGAATCGATGGTCGAACCGGGTGCCAGGCACGACGAGTGGAACCGTGGCCGTGGCGGTACACGGGGTTCGGGTGCCGCACGCTGCCAGGTTGCGGCCCAGCGACGGTGCGATCTCGGCGTTGCTCGCCGCGTAGTTCGCGATGACGACCGGCCCTGACGTGTTCTGGAGGATGCCGCTCACCATGAAGTCGCCTGGCAACGGGTAGCTCCCGTTCAGCTTGATCTGCGTCTGGCCTCTGAACGGCAACACGACATGGCAGGTTCGTTGGCCGTTGATGATCGTGGCGGTGTGCGCCGCCGGGGTCGTCGATACGCCGGGAAGGTTGGCGGCGACTGCGCCCGGCGAATCGACGCTGAAGCAGGCGTCGATGACCGTGCGCCCCGTGTCCACGCCGGCCCCAAACCGCATGCCCGAAGCAAAGCGCGTGTTCAAGGTGACGTTGAAGAAGTCGTTGACCTGCGTCTGCTTCCCGCCGACGTCCGGCACCTGCTTCACCACGTTATTGACCACACCGAACTTCGCCAGTGAGACGTCGTACATGCCGCAGACCTGATAGCCGCCGCCGCCGGGTAAATTCGCATTCAGGGGCGCTGTGATGCAGTACGGGCTGTAATCGGCGGGGGTCACCGAGAGGTTGTCGGTGGCGACAAAGTTGCCATACCAGTTGCGGTAATAGCCGCTCGTGAGCGACACCGTGGGGGTGAGCTGTTGCTGCACTTCCGTCGCGAAATCCCAGTTGTAGGGGCGCACACCCCAGCCGCGGAGGACGTTGTCGGCAAAACTATTCGTCACACTGACACCGCCGAAGTTCAGATTCGACATGGCCGCGCACTCGCCGTTCGCCACCCGACTCGCTAAATTGCAGTCCGGGACGTAATTCCCGTTGGTATCGGTCCACGCACGGGTGATGGTGTTTACCGAGGTCGAGAGCGGGTCGTTCGCCGCCGCGACCGACGTTCCGGTCTTGGCCACATACCGGCCCAGGGACACTTTGAGCGCCGTCTTGCCGTTGCCGAAGAGGTCGTACGCCGCGCCCAGGCGCGGTGTGAGATCTTTCCACGATGGCACGCCGGAGACGGCCGCGAAGTCGCGCGCCGGCACCCACCCCGAGGGAGTGGCGGCAATGTGCTGCGCGGGCACGTACCCGTTGAAGTATTCGAACCGCGCGCCATAATTGAGCGTCAGGCGCTTCACGGTCCACTGATCCTGGGCGAAGATCCCCATGTCCGCCCTCGTTCTCTGGAGCACGGTATACGGCGTCGCAAACTGCGTGATCTGCGTCGGCATGGCGTTCCGGAACGCGTAGTTGACGTCGCCGGCGACATGCGTCTCGGTGTTGTTGATGCCCTGTTCGATCGAAACACCGCCCTTGAACGCGTGGGATCCCGTGATGTAGGAGACCGCGAACCGCTCTGCCTGGCGGTCAACGTTCCGGAGCGCGCTGTAGGTCGCCTGGGCGTTGTACTGAAAGCCGGTCGAAAGCTCCAGGATCGAAATATCGTTGGGGCTCACGCTGGGCGCGACGTACGTGGGCCACCGGGTGACTGACCACGATCCGCCAGCTTCGAACAGGAGCTTGCTGGTGGCTGGAAAGGTCCAGGAAGCCTGATACAGCCCGGTTGGCCGGAAGTGGAAAGCCAGACGCGCCTCCGGCGCGCTCGCGCTTCCAGCCGGTCCGATTGCCCGGCACAGGCATGCGTCCGCGAAATCGGCGAAAAAGTTCAGCTTGTTTTTTGACGATGCCTGCCACGTTGTGCGGATGGCTTTGGACTCGTACCACTGGAACCTGTCGGCCGGCCGGGACAAGTTGGGAGTGTAAAACGGGGTGCCCTGCGTCGTGTTCCAGAAACTGCCCGCCACCAGATGCCCATTGCCCCATTCCCGAAGCGAGCTGAAAAACCACAACTTATCTTTCTTGATCGGCCCTCCCAACGTGACGCCGGCATCATAGACTTTGAGAATCTTGCTCACCGTCGTGAGACCGCGCGCGCGCAGGTCGTCGTTCAAGTTGCTGGATTCCAGACTGTCGTTGGTGTACAGACCCTCGAGGCCGAACCTGAAGGCGTTGCTTCCCTCCTTGGGAATCATGTTCAATACGGCTCCGTCGGCCGTGCTCTCGGCCGAGATGCCGCTGGTCTGCAGCGCCGTTTCCTCCACCATCAGCGAGTTGGCGATGTAGCCGATGTTCCCGCTCGAGTGATCGATCGCCATGCCGTCGAACTGTCGCTTGCTGCCCGTTTTGCCGTGGTACGTGAGACCGAGATTCTGGTTCAGCTGGCCGGCGACGTCCGCCACACCAGTGAAGCCGGCTGTGACCTCCACGAGCGTCCCCCAATGCCTGGTGCTGCTGGGCAACACATTCAGCAGATCGCTCGAGACGATGGTCTGCTTGCGAACGTTTTGCGTGTCCACGAGCGGCGTCGCGCCGGTGACGGTGACCGTCTCCTCGAGCGATCCGACCTGCAAGTCGGCGTTGACGTTTGCCGTGAATCCCGATGTCAACACGATGCCTTCGCGCTTCAAGGTGTTGAAGCCGCCCAGCGAGAACGTGACGACGTAGGTGCCGGGCAGCAGGTTGACGATGTTGTACCGGCCCTCTCCGTCGCTGACGACACTGCGGACCTTTTCAATCAGGGCCGGACTGGCGGCTTCAACCGTCACGCCCGGCAGCACCGCACCTGACGTGTCTTTCACCACGCCCGCGATGCCACTGGCCTGTTGGGCTCCTGCGGCCGGCGCAAACACCAGCATCCCCGCA
Organism: Acidobacteriota bacterium; assembly: GCA_003222555.1. GTDB lineage: Bacteria > Acidobacteriota > Vicinamibacteria > Vicinamibacterales > CAVVIG01 > JAHFUJ01. The sequence goes on from QHWL01000512.1 coordinate 4,091, forward strand.
AGGGCCACGAAGCTCAGGCCCG
>QHWL01000512.1:4143-4967 GCA_003222555.1 Acidobacteriota bacterium
TGATCGTTCTCCTAGCTGTCACCTGGCTGATGCGATCGACGCCCCGAAAAACTTTCGCCTGCACGCACACACCCCATGTAGGGAGGCCTTATCCGGCCGGCCAGGGGATAGCGTCGTTGTCCTGAGGCGGTTAGCGAGTGAACGCAGATTGTAGACCGCTCGATTCGCCCGGTCAATTACGAGAGCCGCGTGCGGGCGGTCCGATCTATTTCTTCCCGGCTTGTTCGGCAGCTTTCTCCTGTGCGCGGGCGCCACTCAGGGAGTGCTTCGTCGCAACTGACGCCAGGAATCGACGGCTCATCCTCACCTCCGTTTAGCGTTTTCGCGGGCGCTATCTATTTGCGGGTGGGCCGGCGGGTTCGTTGCCTTGGGGGCCGACGATGAACGATCGGCCGTCCGCGAGGGTGATTTCTCGCGCCGCGCCGGCGTTCTTCGTGAGATCCCTGGCGTGCGAGCCCTTGATCGTGACTTGATCCCCGACCTTCAGCGACTTTGGACTGAAGCCGCTCCGAATCAGTGAGGTGGGCGTACTCGCTTCAAACCCCCAGTTCGCCACTTTGCCGTTCCCATCCGTAACATCGACAAAAAACCACGAGTGCGGGTTTTCCAATCTGATTTCGGTGAGCACGCCTTTCACTTCCACCGGCTTATCGGCATCGAATGCCGCCGCAAACGCATGGTGCGCCCAGGCCGGTATCGCCGACACGAGCATTCCAACGCTCATCGTCGCCACCACGAACAACGTCAATGGCTTTCTCGACATGTTTCACCTCTCTGATCGTCTTTCTCAATATCGAACTCCGACTGAAGCGAGCGATGCGCCA
>QHWL01000513.1:0-3170 GCA_003222555.1 Acidobacteriota bacterium
CCGGTGACATTCAGTGTGCACGGCGCAATCGCGGAGCACTACAAGATCGATCCCGCCGGCCTCACAGAATCGCACGCCGCGACGATCGACTACGTGATCGCCGCGACGGCTGGCTGAATGGTGGGCACCTTTGGAGGCGCGCTGGAGGCGCGCCACATCGACGCGGGTGGGGGCCGCCTGACGGCAGACGTCACCGGCGAGGTCGAAACCGAGGACGGCGTCCTCGTGATTCGCCGCATTCGCGTCGCGTTGCGGCTCGCCGCGCCTGAACACGTCCGCGATACAGTCGAGCGGGTACACGGCCTCTACGCTATGCGGTGTCCGCTCTACCGCACCCTGCACGGCGCGATCGCATTATCTTCGTCCTTCGAGTTGGTGGAGCCTGTCATCCCGCTATCGGCGGCGTGAGGCTAGCTCGCGCTCGGCCTTTCACCGCGCGCCTGCTGGACGATCTTCACCCCCGCGCTTGCGCCAACGCGCGTGGCGCCGGCGGCGATCATCGCCTTGACGCTCTCCAGATCGCGAACTCCGCCCGCCGCCTTCACCCCCATCTCCGCACCGACGACCCGGCGCATCAAGGCGACGTCGGCTGCCGTCGCGCCGCCCGGACCGAAACCAGTCGAGGTCTTCACGTAATCGGCGCCGGCGGCTTTCGCGATGGTGCAGGCCGTCACCTTCTCGTCGTCGGTGAGCAGCGCCGCCTCGATGATCACTTTGCTCAGCACGCCGCAGTCGTGGCACGGCATGGTGACCGCCTCGATGTCGCGCTCGACGAGTCGCAGGTCGCCGGATTTGAGCGCGCCGACATTGATGACCATGTCGATCTCGCGCGCGCCGTCGAAGATGGCACGACGCGTTTCGTAACCTTTGACGTCGGCCGTCGTCGCGCCGAGTGGAAACCCGACGACCGAGCACACCCCAACCCCGCTGCCGGCGAGCAGCCGGGCCGACAGCCCCACCCACGCGGGGTTGACGCACACGGTCGCGAAGTGAAACTGCGCCGCTTCCCGGCACAGTTCCTCGATGTTCTGGCGCGTCGCGTCCGGCTTGAGCAGCGTATGGTCGATCATCGACGCGATGCCCGACGGCGCTCCGCCGGCGGCGTACAGGCCGACGCGCGTCGCACCTGCGTCCAGGACGCCGCGCAGCCGATCGGGACAACAGTCCGCGAGCACCGCGTGGCACGAGCAGCGGGTCGAGGGCCCGCCTGTCGTCGCGGCCAGTTCCTCGACGATGACGTCGATCAGCCGCTGGAGGTCGTCACGAGTCATGTATTGTGAACAAATCACGTTCAACGCAGAGACCGCTGAGGCCGCAGAGAAGAAATCCCCAGGAATTCTCAGCGTGCTCTGCGAGCTCTGCGTTCAACGTCGTCTTTTTTCACAGGCTTTCAAGGCCTGCTGCGCTCTTCCAAATCGCGAATCTTCGCCAGCCGTCTAATGTAGCGCGGCTCGCGCATGGCCGTGCTCAACCATGTCGAGACGATGGCGCAGGCTTCGTCTGCGCTGACGAGCGCCGCGCCGAGCGCCAGCACGTTCGCGCCATTGTGTTCGCGGGAGTACCGGGCGATGGTCTCGGTCGTCGCCATGGCCGCTCGAATACCGGCCACCTTGTTGGCCGCGATCGCCGATCCGATTCCCGCGCCGTCGATGACGATGCCGGCGTCGGCCTCCCCCCGCGCGACGGCATCCGCCACCAGCGCGGCGACGTCGGGATAATCGACCGGCTCCGGCCCTTCGGTCCCGAGATCCTGGACGGCGAGACCCCGGCCCCGGAGAAACGTCACGAGCCGGCGACGGAGGACCACCCCCGTGTGATCGCTGGCGATGGCCACCGACCGGACCTCGGCGCGCGGCGCGAGCGACGCCTCGTCGACGGACGCACGTCCCTCGTGGACGATGGTCACGCGGCGTTCCTTCAACGTGTCCTGGGCGAGAGGCGTAACGTGCCCGCCGCGCGCGAGCATCACCGTGTCGCCCCGCGACAGGACGCGTGCATCGCTCTCGGTGATGATATCGAAGCGTTTCATTGGGAATATGATGTTCAGGGTTCAGGGTTCAGCCTGAACCAGGAACCAGGAACCGTGAACCCTGGACCAATGCACCCGACCGAAATCCTACTCTCGCAGGACCAGATTCAGAAACGCGTCGCCGAGCTCGCGGCCGAGATCCGGCGCGACTTTCCCAACGACTTGCACCTGGTCGCCGTGCTCAAGGGCGCGTTCGTCTTTCTGTCCGATCTCGTCCGGCACATGAGCGGGCACGTCTCGCTCGATTTCATGGCGTTATCCAGTTATGCCAAGGGGACCACGAGCTCCGGCGAAGTGCGGCTCCTGAAGGACCTCGATACGACGCTGGACGGCAAGAACGTGGTCATCATCGAGGACATCGTCGACACCGGCCTGACCCTCATGTACCTGCAGGACATCCTCCGCGCCAGGAATCCCAGGGCACTCCGGACGGCGTGTCTGCTGAGCAAGCCCTCTCGCCGGCAGGTCGACGCGAAGGTGGAGTACATCGGGTTCGCGATCGACGACCGGTTCGTCGTCGGCTACGGCCTCGATTACGCCGAACAGTACCGTAACTTGCCGTACATTGCGGTGCTTGAATAATGAGATTGAAGATTGAAGATTGTAGATTCCGATTGGATCGGCGCCTCAATCTTCAATAAATCTACAATCTGAAATCTACAATCTGCAATCTCGCGACTATTTACGCCCCACCGCTTCCCGCACCCTCTGCGACAGACGGTTGGCGTCCGCGACGACCCCGCGGGCGTTCAGCGTCCGAACCTGCCGGTCTTTCATCAGCACTTTGCCGTTCACGATCGTCGTCCGTACGTCGTCTCCGCGGGTGACGTAGACGAGATGCGACACGGCGTCGTAGAGAGGCGTCTGCCGCGCAGCGCTCATCGACACGGTGATGACATCTGCACGTTTGCCGGTTTGGAGAGATCCAATCAGCCGGTCCATTCCGAGAGCTTTGGCGCCGCCGGCTGTCGCCATGTCGAGCGCGGCTTGTGCCGGGACCGCCGTGGGATTGCGCGTCGTGAGCTTGGCGAGAAACGCCGCCTGGCGCATCGCCTCGAACATGTCCATGTCGTTGTTGCTCGCGGCGCCGTCGGTCCCGAGACCCAGCGCGACGCCGGCGGCGAGGTACTTCGTGACGGGC
>QHWL01000513.1:3208-4537 GCA_003222555.1 Acidobacteriota bacterium
CGCTGGCTCAACACCTGAATGTCATCGTCGGTCACCCAGATGCCATGTGCTGCCAGCGTGCGCGGCCCTAGGAACCCGATCGAGTCGAGATAGCCCACGGGCGTCAAATGATACTGATCGCGGGCGATGCGCACCTCGTCTTCCGTTTCCGCGAGGTGAATGAGCACGGGCACGCCGTAGCGCCGTCCAAGCTCGGCGCTGGCGACGAGCGTCGCCTTGTCGTTGGTGTACATCGCGTGCGGCGCAACCGCCGGCACAATCAGGCTGTCGCCTTTGAACGCTGCGATGAACCGCTCGGCGCGCGCCAGCCCTTCGGCGGGCGTTTTCGCGTCTGGCGATGGAAACTGGATGATCGTTTCTCCCAACACCCCTCGGAGGCCTGCCTCGCGCGTCGCTTTGGCAATTTCCTCCTCGAAGTAATACATGTCGGCGTAGGTCGTGGTACCCGACTCGATCATCTCGAGCGCAGCGAGGCGGGTGCCGATGCGCACGAAGTCGGCAGACACGGTCTTGGCTTCGGCCGGGAAGATGTACTTCTGTAACCATTCCATCAATGCGAGATCGTCGGCGAGACCGCGAAACATCACCATCGGTGCATGCGTGTGTGTGTTGATGAGGCCCGGCAATACGATCTGATCGCGGGCATCGATGGTTTCTGTCGCGGCGTATCGGCCGGCGATCACCTCGGGCCGATCGACATCGATGATGTCGGTGCCGCGGATGGCGACGGCGCCTGGCGTCAGCACCTGCCGAGCGGCATTTTCCGTAATGACCGTGCCGCCGACGACGACGAGCGAGGCTGCCCGGCGGGCCGGCTGCGCAGCCGGCACTGCGGCAAGTGCCACCGCGACTGCGAAAAAGGCTTTCGGCATTCGTGGAAATTGTATCTCACCAACCTGCGGCAACGACGTGGAACGTCGCGTCGCGTCGGGCTTCAGAAACCGACCTCGGCCACGAAGATACGAAAACACGAAAAGGAACCCGGTTGCAGTTTTTGATACGTTCTTGACACTGTGCGCGTTCGGTTTCATCATCGGCCCGAAAGGTGGCAGCTATGAAACGGCACCTCTTCGTATCTCTCGCGCTCGCGTCGAGTTTCTTGTTCTGGCAGAGCGTTCGTGCGCAGAGCCCAGAGCGGCAAATCATCAGCGACGCGGCGACGGCGCTTGGCGGTCGCGACCGGATTCTGGCCGTGAAGACGCTTGTCGTCGAATGGGCGGGCCACGACATGGGCGTCGGCCAGGCGTGGCGCTATGACGAGCTTGGTCTTCAATCGGATGTCGGGCAGATCAGAGACTACTACCACGGAGGCCACGGCACAGACGACGA
>QHWL01000514.1 GCA_003222555.1 Acidobacteriota bacterium
AACTTTGCCTTGGCAAATGACATACATCCTCCGGGAATAGCCGTTCATCACGAAGACACGAAGAGCACGAAGACACGAAGAGCACGAAGCCACACGAAATGTCTTGCAGTACAGATCTTCGTGTGACCTCCGCGATCTTCGTGCGTCCTATGAAGGCCTAGATCCAACTGTGATCTCTGCGATCGTCGGTCGGTCGTCTCTGCGCCAATATCAGCCGAAGCGCTCGTGCGCCCGCACTTGAGCCTTTCGGGCCTCATCTTCCCGGTTCCGTGGTGGCGCGTTGGTCGTCAGCGAGTGGAGCAGTCGATGCGCGGCCGCGGTCACTTCGTCGACCGCGCGAATGAACGCAGCTTCGTTCGCGCGCGACGGACGGTTGGCACCGCTCAGCTTCCGGACGAACTGGAGGGCTGACGCACGAATCTCATCCTCGGTCGCCGGCGGCGCAAAATTGGCGAGGGTCTTGATATTTCGACACATGCAATATTCGTCCTTCAAACGGTCGCCCGTAAGTATTCACTGACCGATTTCAAATGCCGCACTGGAAGTGCCCGGAGGGTTTCCGTCATGTCGATGGTCTCGCCGCTGGCATAGTAAAGCATCAACGCGGCAAACGACTGTTGCAGCGAGTCGGTTGCTGCGTCGTGTTGTGCTCGAAGAGCTTCTTCGGGCACATGCTGGACGACGACGGTCTTGCCTAGCGCCTGCTCTGCGAGGCGCACGACTTCCAGCGGACTCAACGCATCCGGACCGCCTAATTTGATGACCGCGTTCTCTGTGCGCGGTTGGTCCAGCGCAGCCACCGCGAACTTCGCGACGTCCTGAAAAGAGATCCAGCTGATCTTGTTGTGTCCACCGCCGTAAATCTGCGCCGTGGCGTGCGCAGGGTCGAAGCCCAAGGCGGGGCTCAGCCACACCTCCGTGAAAAATGTGGGCTGAAGGATCGTGAACGCCATCCGGCCTCGCCGCAGGCGGTCCTCGACGGTACGTTTCGCAGACTGCAGCGGAAAGCTGATGTCGACCTTCGGAAATGAAATCAGGACAAAGTGCTTGACGCCAGCCTGCTCAGCAGCCTCGACGAGGTTCAGTTGTCCTTGCCGATCGACGCTCTCGATTGAATCGCCTTCCTGCCTCGATAACGTCGATGAGGCCGTTGAAACGAGCGCGGTCGCGCCACGGCAAGCCGCCTCCAGCGAGGCACGGTCCTTCAAGTCGCCGCAGACCACCTCCGCGCCCAGGCCTCTCAAACGCGTGACTTTTTCCGGATTCGACGTTTCCCTAACCAACCCTCTCACGGCCTTGCCTTGCTCAGCCAGGAGGCGACAGATCTCGCCTCCCAGCATACCGGTTGCGCCAACGATTAGATTCATGGCTTACCTCCTTAGCGGCCTGGTGTTAGGCGACACCAGCTCACGTCCGTCATGCGACGCCAAGCGTCTTGCGAATCTGTGACCATAGATTTGGTGACCTACTGATGTCAGCTCGCGAAGCGGAAGGGGTTCTAGTCTACGTCTAGCTGATGGCCGTCCGAACGATTGCGCACCAAAATATACGATTTTCACCGCGTGAATGCACGATTTCCGTGGTGCAGAAAATTGAGCCGGCGCCTTCCAAGAGACCGCGGTTGAGCGTATACTCCCCGTCGACTAAAAACCAAAACGTGAATCCCAGATAACGTCGTCCCAGGCGAGGAGGCTATTCAATGCTGGCTTGGGAAGCCACGTCGTCCAGAAGCGAAGTCGAATCCTGGGGGCCCCGCCCTTGGTGGTTGAGGGTGATGGTACGTGTGCGGCGAGAGTTCATGTCGCGGGCCACTGCGCAGGAGGTAATGAGTCATGAACAGCGCATTCGAGCGATCTCGCAGCCGGCGTGTCCTTCTCCTTCTTGGTTTGATGTTTTATCTCGTACCCGTTGCCAGCCAGGCGCAGGAGGCCAGCATCATCGGGCAGGTGACGGACGACACTGGCGCCGTTCTGCCCGGCGTGACAGTGACGGCGACCAGTCCGGCGTTACAGGTCCCTCAGGTGATCGCCGTCAGCGACGAGCGCGGCGAATATCGCCTGACGCAACTGCCGCTCGGGACCTATGCGGTCGAGTACGTGCTCGCGGGCTTTCAGACTCTGCAGCGGCCGGGCCTGCGGGTGACGGCCGGCTTCACAGCGAAAGTGGACGTGGTGATGAAAGTCAGCGCGCTGTCGGAGACCGTCACCGTCTCCGGGACCGCGCCGGTCGTGGACGTGGCGTCCACATCCGCCCGCACCCAGTTGACGAGGGAAACCCTGGACCTGATTCCCACGAGCCGGGCCGGTTTGCAGTCGATGATGGTCCTGGCGCCCGGTGTGCGCACCAACCTTGACGTGGGCCAGCCTACCGCAAACCCGCTGTTCCGAGCCTTCGGCCAGAACGGCGACTCCTGGCAGCAATTGGATGGCGTGGTGACCACCTCGCCAAAAGGCGGCAACCAGAGCGGCAACTGGTTTGATTCCAGCGTCTTCGAGGAGGCCTCGATCACCAGCGTCGGCAATCCGGCGGAAGCCCCGAGCCGTGGCATTCAGGTCGCCATCGTCATCAAGTCGGGCGGCAACGACTTCCACGGCAGCGGATCGCTGATTCAGTCGGGCAAGAGGATGCAGAGCGACAACCTTGATGACAAGCTGAGGGCGCAAGGCATCACCAGCGGCAGCCCCGTTGCCGTGCGGTGGGATCGATCCGCCGAATTGGGCGGCCGCATCGTCCCGAACAAGCTGTGGTTCTACGTGCAGGCACGTGCTCGCAGGGACGACAATTTCAGCCTGGGGGGGTTCAACCCCGATGGAACGCCGTCCATCGCCAGGCAGATTCAACGGTTTGCCACGGTCAAACTGTCGCAACAGGTCAGCCCCTCCACAAGGGTTGTCGGCTTCTATCAGCATCTGGGTCAGACTGGCAATCAAGCCGCGACGCAGTTTGCGGCGTGGGAGTCCCGCCAGGTGACCTATGTTCCCGTTCACACGGGCAAGGTGGAATGGCAGATGGCCAGGGGCAACAAATTCATGTCGTTCCAGTATGGGTTCTGGAACTGGTACTACCGACGCAACGGGGCTTCGGACAACGTTGCGACCAGCGATCAGCTCACCGGCATCATCACGGGCATGAACGTGGTCGCCGCGACAAGACAACACGAGGGTCGCAAAGGGGTCAAAGGGGTCGTCAATTGGTACAAGCCGGGACTCCTGTGGGGCAACCACGACTTCAAGGTCGGGTTCGACTACACGCCCGGCGCCCATGCGGATCGGTCGACGGTTGACCGAGGGGCCGCCGGCAACTATATCCTCATCTTCAGAAACGGCGCTCCGTTCCAGGTCGACGCCAAGAGCAACCCCACGGATCCGTCCAGTCCCGTCAATTATTTCGGGACGTACCTGCAGGACAGCTGGACTATCGCGCGGCGGCTCTCCCTGAACCTGGGAGTCCGCTACGCGCACGATAACGGGTTTCTCCCGGAGCAGTGCCGCGTGGCGTCGCGGGCTCCGCTGGACGTCGTGTTTCCGGCCCAGTGTTATCCGTTCATCCAGTTCAATATCTGGAAGCCGGTATCGCCTCGGATGCACTTCGCCTATGACGTCACGGGCGACGGCAAGACCTTGATCAAGGGCGGTTGGGGAATGTACGTCCATCAGCGCGGGATTGACGAACTGCAGATGGGCAACGCGCTGGCCGACAGCGTCGCGACGTACACCTGGCACGATCTCAACAGCAACAAGAAGTTCGACGTCGGCGAAGTGAACTTCGACCCGAACGGGCCGGATTTCGTCGCCCGCCGGGTGGAAGTCGGTCAGGCGCTTTCGGGCGCCGTGCCCAACCCGAACGAGAAGGAGCCGATGACCGACGAGTTCTCGGCTTCCTTCGAGCGGGAGCTGATTCCGAACTTCGCCGTCAGGGCGACCGGCATCTATTCGCGTGAGCACAACACGTATCGTGTGCAGAACAATAAGCGGCCCTACGACGTGTACAACATCCCGGTGACCGCTCGCGACCCTGGTCCGATCCGGGAACAACGCTGACCTACTGGGAGTATCCAGTGGCTTATCAGGGCGTCGCGTTCCAGGAGCCGATGCTCATCAACCACAAAGGGTCGGAAGGCAATTACAGGAGCGTCGAGGTTGCCGCCAGCAAGCGGATGTCCAACCGCTGGATGTTGATGGCATCCTATTCCGCCACGAAGCTCCACGTCCCGTTCGTCTCCAACACGGCGGGTCTGACCGACTTTACCGG
>QHWL01000515.1 GCA_003222555.1 Acidobacteriota bacterium
GCCCGGCACAGGGATCACGCCGATGAGGCCCACCGGGGTTTTCACGTTGTGCTCGTGATGATCGTTGTCCCGACAATCGCGATCGTCGCGATCCCTTGAATTCCGTTCTTGGTCCGCACGGATGGTGAAAGGCAACGCGATCGCCACACCCAACAGCAGAAAAGCAAACACTCGTGGTTTCATCGCACTCCTCCTTCAAGGTACGGACCGTTTGGGACTTGCGAATCGTGACCGGTCGCTGACTCTCGAGACCAACGACGCGTGACGTACGCCGGCGAGGAGGGTCACGACAACGCTCGGCGACTCTAGTGAGGCTCGATGATCCTGTCAACAACATTCATCACAGATGATTTCTTTATGAATCGTTCGGGCAGACATTGCCCGCGAGCGTTCCGGCGAGACACGGCAAACAAAAGTCATGCGACGGCGTTGACGGCAGGAGACGTTCAATATCGAATCGCGCGACAAGCAAAGCAAGCGCGCAGTGGGCCACCGGTCGGGTGTAAACTTGCCGATGTCAAGCCTTCGAAAGGAGGTCCCGGATGGCATGGCGTGAATCGCTGTTCTCGGTTCTAGCTGCCGCCTGCGCCGTCACGGCGTCCGCTTCGCAAGACCGACCCGTCCGTTCTGACCAACAGATCCTCATCGAGCTCGAGCAGGGCTGGAATGCTGCGTTCTATCGCAAGGACGTCCGTTTCATCGAGGACATCCTGGCCGAGGAATTTATCGCGACCTACGACGATGGCAGCCGAGGCGATAAAGCCAAGGAGCTGAAGCTTGCGGCTGAATTCAACCAACAGGTCGACTCGTCCACCCTGGACGATTTCACGGTGAAGGTCTACGGCGACACCGCGGTCGTTTGGTTTTCACTGCATCTGGTCGGCCCCAGCCAGGGGCGGCGACTCGAAGTGAACTACCGGTACGTCGACGTGTTCGTATGGCGCGCGGGCCGGTGGCAGTGTGTGGCGACGCAAAGCACGAAGGTCACTGCGTAGGCGGAGGGAGCCCTGGAACCCGGGTCCCTCCAGCGGGTTTTGGGCGTTGATGCGGGCCCTGCTGACCGTCTCGGATGAACGATGTGGGACGAAAAAATCTGCACCCCAGCCAAGGTGGACGGGTGTATATTCTGGCGCTAGAATAGCGATCGGTATCCAAGTGAGCTGAGGAGGTCTCGTGTACACTACAACAGTCGTTTGCTGGGCTTTTATGCTGGTTGGAGTGCTGAACCAGCAACCAGCTTCTCCCGCTGGCGCCTCGACGTCGCTCGACTACGAGGTTTTCAAAACCAAAATACAGCCGATATTGCTGGCGAAACGCCCCGGACACGCTCGCTGCGTCGCGTGCCATTCGCAGGGCACACCGCTGCGTTTGCAGCCGCTCTCACCGGGGAGCACGACCTGGAATGAGGAGCAGTCGCGCAAGAACTTCGAGGTGATGAAGCGCGTGGCGGTGCCGGCGACCATGAGGGCCCGGCTCCTCGTGCACCCGCTCGCGGAGGCCGCTGGCGGCGATTTCTATCACAATGGAGGCAAGCACTTTAACTCACAGAACGACCCTGAGTGGCAAACCCTGAAAGCCTGGGTGATGGGGTCGACCCCGAAAAGCGACTGATAACCCCAGTTTGGTTCGAAGGAAAAGGAGCTAACGGTGATGGCGAACAAGCGAGTGTTTCGTGGGTGTCTTACGGTTGCGGCTGCGATCCTCCTGTGCACGTTTCCCCTCCGGGCCGCGAACAAGGTCGTGATTGTCCAAACCAACAGCGCCGGGGACAACGTCCACGTGATCGATCCGGTCACCAATAAAGTGATGGGAGTGATCGAGGGGATCGAAGTGAATCACGGAGCTGCGGTGGCCCCCGACGGGAGCCGAATCTATATCAGTGACGAAGCGATGAGCACGCTCGACATCGTCGACGGGAAGACGCTCAAGGTGACCAAACGAATCCCCCTGAGCGGCCACCCGAACAATATCGCTGTCGGTCGTGATGGGCGGCGGGTGTATGTCGGGATTGCCGAGGCGCCTGGCGGCGTTGATGTGATTGACACCGCCACTCAGACGAGGGTCAAGACCGTCCCCACCAAAGGCAGCATCCACAACGCGTACGTCACTCCCGACGGCAAGTACGTGGTGGCCGGCTCCATCCCGGGCAAGTCGGTCAACGTGATTGACGCGAAGACTGAAGAACCTGCCTGGTCGGTCGACATGGGTTTGGGCGTCCGTCCGATGACCTTCTCGGCAAATGCCGACGGCTCGACCCAGTGGATCTTCGTCCAACTGTCCGGGCTCAATGGATTCGCGGTGGTGGATTTTGCGACGCGCAAGGAAATCAAGCGCATCCAGAATCCCGACTTGCCCCCGGGAAGGGCGACGGTCCCGGAAGGTTCCGATCCTTCTCACGGTATGGCTGTCACCCCCGATCAGAAGACGCTTGTGGTCTGCAGCAGGCTGAACAATGCGCTCTACACGTACTCGCTCCCCGATCTGAAGCCGGTGGGCACGGTCTTTCTCGGCGGAAAAGGCGCCGGCTGGGTGACGCTCACCCCTGACGGGAAGACTGCTTACGTGGCCAACCCCGTGACCAACGACGTGTCGGTGGTCGACATCCAGGCGCAGAAAGAAGTCACTCTCATCAAGGTCGGATACGTGCCGAAGCGAAACACCACAGGGATGCTCCAACAATAGGCCATCGAAGACTAGAATCGCACCGCAGGCCGCCGAACCTGGTGTTTCGGCGACCTGCGGATTAGCAGCAGAATCGGTTTCCGCCTTCCCGACATTCTCTCCCCTCTCCAATCCAACCTGAACCTCGGAAATCGGCAAAGCAAGCTGATCCGTACGTAGCGCCTTCAGGCGGACCTTGCCGGTCCGGCTAAAGCCGGACACTACGTCGGGCTTGTCGTACAAAAGAAACGAACGGCCGTCGCGAATTCCATCACGCTTTCTTGAACGAGCGCTCGATATCCGCGGACCTCACTTCGCGAGGTAGCAAAATTGCCGGCATCTTGGTGTCCTCGATCGGATGAGCTGGAGCCCGGATCGTTGGCTGGATGGCCCTGGCCTTGCTGTCACCTCGTCCCGAATCGCGGGTCGATGAGGAGACAGTATGTTCAGGCGCATCACGTTCACGGTGGTCCTGCTGATTGGTTGCCTCTCGACAAGTGTCCCCGCTTCCGCTCAAACGCCGAACGGCTTGGCGCGGCTCGCCGTTGCTCCCACGAACGCCGACGGGAGCGTCGACGGCATCGCGACGTTCGGCGGCGCACTGCCCAGCGCGTCGCAGCTCGATAGCCTGAGGGCGCTCGGTCTGCTCGTGCAGCGCTTGCAGAATCTGCCGCTGGCGCTGGTGCGTGGCTCACGCTCGGCCATCATCCAGGCCGTCAGCAGCGGAGCCGCGGCCGACATCTATCCCAACGAGCGCCTTCGCTGGTATTCGGTTGCTTCGGACGCGGCAATCCGAGCCAACGAGGTGCACGCACTCGGCATCACCGGCGCCGGCGTGGGTGTCGCTGTTGTAGACAGCGGAATCGATGCCACACATCCAGACCTCATGAGTCGCGTCACGCACAACGTCAAGATTGTCGACGGCTCGGCGGCGGGCGTGGCCACGCAGCCAATCATCGTTCCGGTCGACCAGGGACCTTACAACAACAGCGACACGTCCAGCGGCCACGGGACGCACGTCGCCGGCATTGTCGCGGCCGACAATACCGACGGTCAGGTTCTCGGCGTCGCGCCCGGCGCCGATCTGATCGGCTACGGAACCGGCGACGCGGTCTTCATCTTCAGCATCCTCGCCGCCTACGATGACATGCTCTCGCACCGGACCAACTGGAAGATTCGCGTCGCGAACAATTCCTGGGGTTCTTCGTTCCGATTGTTCGATCCCGACGAACCGATCAATCAGGCCACCAAAGCTGCGCACGACGCCGGCATCACCGTCGTCTTCGCGGCTGGCAACGAGACGACGGAAATGGCGATCAATCCGTACTCCGTGGCGCCCTGGGTGATTTCCGTCGGTGCGGGCACCCTCAACCATCAGCGCGCCTCGTTCTCGTCGGGCGGCGTTGAGTTCGACGATTCGACGCCCGGCGCGCTGCCGGCGGGCGACGAGAAGCACCTGGCGTTCACCGGGGACAGAATCGGCCTCTACCATCCTGCGGTCACCGCCCCCGGCGACAACATCGTCTCGACGGGGACGACCGGCGTGGTGGTGACGTCGCTTCCTGGCGGAACCGCGTCAGCGTCGGGCACCAGCATGGCGAGCCCGCACGTGGCCGGCGTCGCGGCGCTGCTGCTGCAGAAGCGGCCGACCCTGACACCGGACGAAATCAAGTCCGTCCTCCAGGCGACGGCCAGCCTGATGCCGGACACGGCCGACACGACGCGCGTGCAGCCGTTCTGGCAATCAGGATACGGTTACCTCGACGCGAAGGCGGCCGTCGATCTGGTCGGCCGGCACCGGTACACGCAGAAGGCGCTCGCGCGCCTGCAGCAGGCGGCGGATGCGCGCGTCCTAAGCGATCGTGATTACAAGGTGCTCAGCACCGACTACTGGACGTTTCCCGCCGCGCCGGTCACAGTGAACGGCGTGCCCGACACACGCACGTATTCCCTCGATGTCACGTCGGCCGCCCAGGCGATCAAGGCACTCGTCTCATATCCCTCTCTCAGTTATGTGGGCGTTAACCCGTTCGACTATCACCTCACGCTGGTCGACGCAGCCGGCCAAACGGTGGCCGAGAGCACCGCCTCCGCGACCGCCGGCACCTCGCAGTTCTTCATCGACCTCACCCAGCGCGCTTACACCTTCGGCACGTGGCGGGTCGAAGTACGCGGCGACCTCGGCGCGCAGGATCAGGACACGATCATGGGCATCCGGGTCACGCTGACCATGGCGCAGCTCACGCCGCAAACCCGCGTGAGCCCGACCCTTCCGGTGTTCACGCCCACTGGGTCGGTTTCGTACTTTTTCCAACCGGGCCCGGCCGGTGTCGTGGCGTCTCCGGAAGGATGCAATCAGCAGGCGGGTGCGCCGCAAGGCGGGCTCGCGACGACGCAGGGGGTGGGCGTCTGCCAGACCGGTTCGATGGGTTACGCGGTGAACTACGGTGTCGGCACACCGGCCTCGTTCACGTCAGTGCCGCTGACCGCGCCGGCGACTGTCGGCGGCCCGGTCACGCTGAAGTTCTATCTGACGGATCCGCTGCAGCCCGCGTGGCAGGCCGGGTTCAACCCGCGAA
>QHWL01000510.1 GCA_003222555.1 Acidobacteriota bacterium
GTTCATTCGCCCGCGAAGATTCCCTGGTGTGGAGGCAGTCATGTTCGAACGAAACCCTCGTCGCTTGCTTCCGATCGGCCTTGCGGCCATGTTCGTCGCCGGCCTCGTTCACGCGCAAACCGTGGGCGCGAGCCTTCAGGGCATCGTCACCGATTCGAGCGGCGCGGCCGTGCCGAGCGTCACCGTCCTCGTGGTGAGCCTCGCCACCGGCGCGACGCGTGAGCTCCAGACCGACGCCGCCGGCCGGTACGCAACCGGGCGAGTACGAGCTACACGTGTCGATCGCGGGGTTCCAGCCGGTCGCACGGCGCGGGATTCGGCTCGCTGTCGGGCAGGACGCCGTCGTCGACGTGAGGCTGGAGGTTGGACAGGTCGCCGAAGAGCTCACCGTCACGGCGGATGCGCCGCATGTCAACACGACCTCGGGGGCCGTCAGCGGCGTCGTCACCGACAAGGAAATTCGCGAGCTGCCGCTCAACGGCCGCTCCTTTCAACAACTGGCGCTGCTGCAGACCGGCGTCACGCCGGCGCTCTCGGCGGGCAACGACGTGGTCGGCGGCCGCACGCCGAAGATCTCCATCAACGGGGCGCGGCCCGAGCAGAACAACTTCCTGCTCGACGGCACCGACATCAACAACGTGTACAACAAGACGCCGGGGTCGGCAGCCGGCGTGCTCCTCGGCGTCGAGGCAGTGCTCGAATTCCAGGTCTTGACCAACGCGTACTCCGCGGAGTTCGGGCGGTCGGCCGGCGGAGTGATCAACGCGGTCACCCGCTCGGGCGCCAACAGCGTCCACGGGTCGGGCTTCGAGTTCCATCGCAACTCGGCGTTCGACGCGAAGAATTACTTCGACCCGAAGGACACGCCGATTCCGGACTTCTTCCGGAATCAGTTCGGGGGCACGTTCGGCGGACCGATTCGCAGGGACCGGACGTTCTTCTTCGGGGCGTTCGAATCGCTGATCGAGCGGCTCGGCATCACCGGCGTCACCGCCGTGCCGGACGACAACGCGCGCACCGGCGTCCTTCCGACGCGCACCGTCATCCTGCATCCGGCCATTCCTTCGTATCTCGACACGCTGTTTCCGCGCGCCAACGGCCGCTCGCTCGGCGGCGGAGCGTCCGAATACCTCTTCTCGCGGACGCAGCCCACCAACGAGTACTTCGCGCAGGGGCGCATCGATCACCGTTTCGCAGGGGGCGACAGCCTGTTCGGGCGATATACGTTCGACGATGGCAAAGTCGATCGACAGCCGACCAACAAGCCGCCAATCGCGATCACGCGGGAGCATTCGCGCAATCAGTACCTGACCGTGGAGCATCAACATCTGTTTTCGTCGACGCTGCTCAATACCCTCAGGGGCGGCATCAATCGATCCGTGTCGCTCGCCGACAACGTGCGAACGATCGACATCCCGCCGGCGCTGTCGTGGCTGCCGGGCGAGCAATTCGGCTTCTTCACCATCACGGGGCTCGTCACCGAGATGGCGGGCGACTTCCGGCTCCCGCGCAACGACCGCCTCAACAACTTCCAGATTGACGACATACTCTTCGTGACGCGCGGCGCGCACGCGGCCAAGTTCGGGCTCCAGGGCCAGTCGATTCAGTTCAACCAGGACACGGTGAGCCAGCGCGGCGGTATCGTCACGTTCCCGAACCTCGCGGCGTTCCTGCAGGGACAGCCTAACAACGTCGATCTGGCGGTGCCCGGGCTGATCGATCAGATCCGCAACTACCGTCAGTCCCTCTGGGGGTTCTTCGCGCAGGACGATGTGCGGGTGCGTTCGAACGTGACGCTGAACCTCGGGCTGCGCTACGAGTTCATCACGACGCCGACCGAGGCCAACGGGAAGATCTCGAACCTTCGACACGTGACCGACAGCGCAATAACGGTGGGAGACCCCTGGCACTCGAACCCTTCGCTCAAGAACTTCGCCCCGCGGCTCGGCCTCGCGTGGGATCCGTTCGGCAGGGGGACGACGTCGGTCCGCGCCGGTTTCGGGCGATTTTACGATGAGATTCTCCCGAAGTACTACTTCTTCACGGGGAGCCTGAATCCGCCGTTCACGACGCGCACCACGATCGCGAATCCGCCGTTCCCGAACGTCATCGCCAACTTCAACCCGAACGCCATCAAGGCGCAGCTGTCGACCGTGAACTTCGATCTGCAGACGCCATTCATCACGCAGTACAACCTGGGCATCCAGCAGGCGCTCCCTGCGGACTGGGACGTGTTTGTCGGCTACGTCGGGTCGCACGGCAAGAACCTCTTCCGCCTCGGGGAGGCGAACCTCGCGCCAGAAACCATGGTCAACGGCGAGAAGGTGTACCAGCCGCAGCTCGGGCGCCGGAACCCGAACTTCACGGCGATCTTCCAGCGCGTGACCGACGCCGAGTCGTTCTACGACTCGCTGCAGGTCAGCCTCATCAAGCGCGACTCGCGGGGCCTGCGCGCGCAGGTGTCGTACACGCTGGCGAAGTCGATCGATGACGCCAGCGGCATCAACTCGCAGGACTTCGACAGCGTGGTGCAGTACGGCTTGGATTGGTACGATCCGACGCGCGACCGCGGGCCATCCGCGTTCGCTTCCAGGCACAACCTGACGTTCAACTGGAGCTGGGATCTGCCGATCGCTTGATCGGCGAACGGCGTCGCCGGCGCGCTGCTCAAGGGATGGCAGCTCAATAACGTGACGACGCTGCAATCGGGCCAGCCGTTCACGGTGCGTCTCGGCTTCAACCGGTCGGGGAACCTGAACACGACGAGCTTCTCGCAGAACGAGCGACCGAATCTCAAGCCGGGATACTCGAGCAATCCGGTGCTCGGCGGACCGGATCGCTACTGGGACATCAATGCGTTCGAGCTGCCGCCGGCGGGCCAGCGCGGAAACCTCGGACGCAACAGCTTGATCGGTCCCCGCCTGATCAATTCCGATCTGTCGCTCGTCAAATCGTTCGGCCTGCCGGCCGGACGGAGCGTGCAGGCGCGTCTCGAGGCGTTCAACTTCCTGAATCGTCCGAACTTCGCGGTCCCCTCGGGTCGGATCGCGTTCACCAATGCCGCCGGCGACGTCGCCCCCAACTGGGGGCGCATCACGTCGACGGTCACCACGTCGCGGCAGATCCAAATCGGCGTGAAATATCTCTTCTGAACCGAGCTCGAGGCGTTTTCTCATCACGAAGGCGCGAAACGCACGAAGACACGCAAAAACCTGAGGTTTTTCGTGTGTGGCTTCGTGATAACCGGGGACATTCGGGTTTCGGCTGATTTAGCGACGATGCTTCACCAGGACGATGCTTCGGCTAGAATGTCTGCGTGAAAGGAGACCCGCACGTGACTCTCAACAAGCAGCTCGCGCTACTGATTGCAGCGATGATGGCCGCGTCCGGCGTTCTGGCGAGCGCCCAGGCTGCGAAGAAGCCCGCGGCCGGGAAGGCCCGCGTGTTCTTCGTCGAACCCAAGAACAATGCGACCGTCACCAGCCCGCTCCACATGAAGTTCGGCTCCGCGGGAATTGAGATTGCCGCGGTGCCACCGGGAGACGTCAAGCCCACGCGGCCGGGCGTCGCCCACTATCACGTCGGCATCGATGAAAACTGCCTGCCGGCCGGAAAGACCATCGTGAAGGGCACGCCGTCATGGGTGCATTTCGGCGATGGTAAGGATGTATTCGACACTCAGTTGACGCCTGGCAAGCACAAGCTCGCCCTGCAGCTCGGAGACGACCTGCACAACACGTTGCCGGGCACCTGCTCGGTGATTACGGTGAGCGTCAAGTAGTCGACGTTTCTGGCGTAGCGCAGGACTAAGAGAGCGCGAAACAGGCTTTTCAGGCCGCGGACGCTGAAGCCCCGCGCCACACTTGGGAAGGCCGGCTCTCTCGCTTCATTCAACGGCTTTGTAGACGCGCTCGTCGAGGGGGCTGCCGGTGATCGAATGCAGCTCGTCGCGATGCTGTTTCGTGTGCGCCGCCGCCGCGTGCGCGTCGAGCGCTTTCTGGTTCTGCCAGGTCTCGACCACGGTGAAATGATTCGCGCGCATCATGTGTTGCAACACGTCGAATCGGACATTCCCCTCTTCCCGTCGGCTCGCCTCCGCCAGCCGTTTGAGCAAGGCGGGCGCCTGAGGGGCGGCCACGAAGTCGGCGTGGGCGACCACAGAGATCGCTTGACTATTTGCCGCGGGCGCCGCCGAACCGACCGTCAGCGGCTTGTAGGGCCGCTGGTCGTAATCGCTCACGCGGATCGGCTGGAGGGTGTCCAGGAGCTTCTTCTGTACCGCGTCACGAGCGTCGAACGCCTGCTGGTCCCGCCATGACTCGATGATGGCGAAATGGGCGGGCCGGCCGATTTGCTCGAAGACGTCGAGGCGCAGACAGCCTTCCTGCTTGCGGCTCGCGTCGCGGAATTGCTTGAGGGCCGCAGTCGCGGCCGCTCTGGACGAGGGCATCACCTCGACGTATGTCACCCCATAAACGGTCGCGTCGACCGGTGCGTCGGCGCGACCCTGCGGCCCGAAGTTCGACGACGCGATGACGGTACTGAGTAAGAAGAAAAGCAAGCGCGGCATATCACGTCCCCAGTCTTCGGGTCCGGCTAAAGCCGGACACTACGTACAGCGTTGTGAAAGCGACGTTTGAACGCAGAGCTCGCAGAGCACGCTGAGAAATCCTTGCATTTCTTCTCGGCGGCCTCGGCGGTCTCTGCGTTGACCGTGATTTGTGGTCGGTCCGCGTTAGCCAAATCTGCGCAACTATCTGCAGACCCAGCCGCCAATGGCGG
>QHWL01000533.1 GCA_003222555.1 Acidobacteriota bacterium
AAAACAGGAGATGTGCTCTGGCAGACGCGGCTCGGGACCTCGGTGCAGGGGTTTCCGGTCTCGTTCTCTATCGGAGGCAAGCAGTACATCGCCGTCTCGACTGGACTTGGTGGCGGCAGCCCGCGACAGGTTCCTGCGCTGGTATCGCCAGAAATCAACTATCCGCGGAATGGCAACGCGCTGTACGTCTTTGAGCTGCCGGACAAGAAGTAGCGTCGGACCGCCTCGGTGGGTGTGGTGCCAACAAAAAGCGCTACCAAAGGTCTCTCCGTGTCCTCCGTTGGTTCGTCCGTGTCCTCCGTGGTAGAGATTGTCGGTCTAGATGTGCGGCTGAGCACCGCGTGCCGTCGATCTGGGTTTGTACGTGCTCAACCACCACAGGAATCTTTCAGGGTCCCGGACGGCGTAGAAACGGGCACCGAAAGGTGTGTCCTGCGGTTCCACGACCACGATCGCACCGGCCACTTTCGCCCTGGTGCAATGCTCGTCGGGATTCTCGACATACACGCTAACGAACTGTGTCAGGTCGCTCCATTCCCCACCTTCTTGGTATGGGCTCAGATAAATCACACCATCGTCCAAGCTCAGTTCTGCGTGGATGATGGTTTCGCCGGGACCGGGCACCTGGAACGTCGGTTGGAAGCCAAACGCCTTCGTGAGCCACGCCGCTGCTGCAGACAGATCGCGGTATCGAAGCTCGGGAACGATTGTCGCCTCACCGAGCCTCGCGCTCATCTCGTAGGTTCCAAACCCCCACAGATACCCCTCCAGGTCGCGAGCTGAATACTCCCGCGAGCCGTACTCGGTATCTCGTAGGGGCATGACAACCTCGGCATTCGCCGCCTTCGCGCGATCGTGATGCCCATCGACGTCCTCGATGCGGACGTAGATTCCTTGTCGGAGGCTGGACCACGGGTTCGCGGCCGTTGCATCGGTCGCTGAACTGATCCCGATGACGCCTGGTCCCCAATGGAGTTCGGCGTGCACGATCGTATCGGCGGGACCCGTGTACACTGCGCCCTTTTCGAACCCGAACGCGCGGACGAGCCACTCAACGGCGTGCGGAGCATTCTCGTAGCGGAGTACCGGAAAGATGTTCGGCTTGGCGTTGCTGCTCGTGCGGTTCATAGCTGGCTCCCCCGGTCGTAGTGTCGCGGGCGCTTCTGCCTCTGGACAGTCCGCCTGAAGATGGACACTACGTACGGCATGCCCAGAATCGAAAGCTAGGACTATGGCAACGACGGCGGCGGCACGCGCCGTTTCGTGGCCTGCTCGAACGCGTACGCCAGCTCGATGAGCCGTGGCTCGGCGCACGCTGTCCCCGTAAAGCTGATGCCGTACGGCGCCGGCTTCGCATGGAAGCTCTCGGGGAACGGCGGCGTCGGTGCATTTGGCACGACGCCGAAGGGCACGATGACGGTGGGATAGCCCGGCTTCGCCGCGATCTCGGCACCGCTCGCGCCCGGGAAAATCAGCGCGTCCAGCCCTTGCTGCTTCATCACGGCGTCGATGCCATGGGTCGCGCTTAACAAGAGGTCTCGTTCCCGGTCGGCCTGGTAGCGTATGCGATCGCCCTCGACGTCCATCTCGTCGGAGATGTCAAGCTGCGCCTGGCCGTATTTGATCGCGCCCGCCTTCTGATGCGCCACGTTCCACCGCCGCAATTCGGTCAACGTGCTGACCGGAGCGATCGGTCCCAGCGACGCCAGCCACTTATTGAAGTCGCGCTTCATGCCGTACTTGAACACCACCGAACAGTCGGTGTCTTTGCCCTTGGGGTTATCCAAGCCTCTGCAGATGGGCCAAACCAGGAAATTGCTCTTGGGATCGGCCGAGACGACGCTCGGGATGTCGGCCGGATCCACGATGATCGCGCCTTGCTGCTTGAGCAAAGTGATGGCCTCGGCCATCACCTTCGCTTGATCCGCGTCAAGTCCGCCACGGGGCTCCTTCGCGCCGGGCGGCGTCAATTTGTCGTAGAAAAACGCCCGCGGGATGCCAACACGTGCGCCCTTCAGGCCACCCGGATTGAGAAACCGGGTATAGTCGCGACCGGGCGGCGGCGTGCACGCCATCGTCGCTGCATCGTTCGGATCGGCCGTCGCGCTTTCGAGCGTCCCCAGCAGAATGGCGGCGTCTGTCACCGTCCTCGCCAATGGACCGGCAGTGTCCTGGTCGGCCGTGATGGGGATAACCCCATATCGGCTGACGCGGCCGACGGTCGGTTTAATCCCCACCAGCATGTTCTGGTTCGCCGGCGAGAGGATGGAGCCGGAGGTTTCCGTACCGACATTGGCCGCCCACAGGTTCGCGGCGGTGCCAATGCCGGAACTCGACCCACCTGAACCGAGAGCCGGACGTCCGTCGGCTGTGGCTTCGCGCGGATCGCGGCGCGGATCGTACGGGTTCAGGCCGTACCCCGCGAGTGCGTTGTAGTTACCGGGCATCCCAGTTGCGACCCAGTTGGCGAGCTCGGTCATGATCGTCTTCGCAATAATGACGGCTCCTGCATCCTGTAAGTTCCTGGTGAGCGTCGCCTCGTAAGGCGGCACGAGGCCGTCGAACGCGAGCGCCCCGCCCGTCGTGGGCATGTCCGTCGTGTGAATGTTGTCCTTGAGCGCGATCGGTATGCCGTGCAGCGGCCCGCGGATCGTCCCTCGCGCGCGCTCACGATCCCGCGCCTCGGCTTCTTCGAGGGCTCTTGGGTTTACCGTGATGACGGCGTGCAGTTTGTCCTCGTAGGTCGCGATCCGCACGAGGTACTGCAACACGATTTCGCGCGAGGTGATGCGATGCTGCTCCATTGCGGCGCGCATTTCCGGGATCGTCGTCTCGATCACGCTGAACGGCTGCCCGCCAGCCGGAACGGCGCGCCGGATCTGCGCGGCCAGCAGGATCCCTGCGACAGCCAGAATCAGAACCGAGATGACCGATCGACGCACAGTAAACCCCTCCCAGGGGCGAGATGTTAACACGCGGCGATCACGCCGGCGCACAACGCATGAAAGATCGCTTGTCGGCCATCAAAAGCGCTACCACGGAG
>QHWL01000534.1 GCA_003222555.1 Acidobacteriota bacterium
GAAGGCGAACGGAATCGTCATGCCGACAAAGCCGGTGTAGAGCGACGGCGGATGGATCGCCATCCAGTAGTTCTGCAGCAGCGGGTTGAGGCCCTTGCCGTCGGCCGGCACGCTGGCGAGCGACGTGGTAAACGGGTTCTTGTGGACGACCATCAGATAGAGAAAGAACATCTCCACTGTCGAGATCGTGGCCACGACGTACGGAATCAGCTCGCGATGGCGCTCGCGGTTCACCCACACGGCGCACGTCCCGAAAACCGACAGCAGGAACACCCAGAACATGATCGAGCCGTCGAGCCCGCCCCAGTACGACGTGATCTTGTAGAAGAGCGGCTGCACGCTGTCGGAATAGTGCGCGACGTACTTGATGGAAAAGTCGTCCGTCAGGAAGGCGTTGATCATGACGGCCGACGCGCACGTCATGAGCGCGGCGACGAGATAGAAGGCGCCGATGCCGCTCTCAATCAAAGGGCGCGAACCGCGGCGCGCGCCGATCACGGAAATCACGGCGGCGTAGCTGCAGGTCACGAAGCAGGCAAGCAGCAGGAACGATCCCAGTGAAGCCATGTGAATTGTCTCGACGCCCTGGCGTCAGGCTGATTTCTTCGCGGGCTCGTACTTGGAAGGGCATTTCGCCATCACGCCGTTGGGCTCCGTCTGGAATCCGTCGGACGTCAGCCGCCCTTTCAGCACCACCTCGGCATCGTCTTTGAACGTGTCGGGCACAACTCCCCTGTACGACGCGTCGACCACGCTGCCCTTGTTCTGGACCTTAAACTTATACTCGAGCCTGTCGCGCGTGACGAAAATCGAGCCCGGCACCACGAAGCCGTGAAGCTGCAGCGCCTTGCCTTCCCAGGCCTGCCGGCTGGCCATCACTTCGTCGACGTGCTTGTAGTACTCCGTCCCATCGCGCAGGGTCGACCAGAGCAGGCCGGCAAAGGCTCCCACGAGAACGACAGTGGTCACGCCTATTTTGATATATCGGTGTGTCATAAGGACTTCCGGGAACGGATTGTCGGTAAAGGATAGCCTACGCCGAGCTCATTTAGCAACTCATACACGCAGTGCAGAGGCAGACCGACGACATTCGAGTACGATCCCTCGATGCGGGGGATGAAACGAGAGGCCAGCCCCTGAATTCCGTACGCCCCAGCTTTGTCGAGTCCTTCCCCACTCGCCACATACCACGCGATCTCGGCGGCACTGAGCACGGCAAAGTAGACCGCCGTCGTCTCGACGCGGCCGAGTTCGTAGGCGCGCACCCGCAGGCTGACGCCAGTCATCACTTCGTGGCGACGGCCAGACAGGCGGGAGAGCATCGCCGCGGCTTCGCTGACGTCGCGCGGTTTCGCGACGATTTCGCCGTCGACGACGACGGCCGTGTCCGCGCCAAGCACGACAATCTCTTCCTGCACGACGATCTTTTCTTGCACAATCTTTTGCTGTACGTAGTGTCCGGCTTCCGCCTTCGCGTGAAGCTTCGGCGGACCGCCGGGGTCCCCAACGCGGCACCCGCGTTGGGGTGGCCTGCCGGGGTCCCCAACGCGGCACCCGCGTTGGGGTGGCCTGCCGGGGTCCCCAACGCGGCACCCGCGTTGGGGTGGCCTGCCGTAGCCTTGGCGGAGGCGGTTAGCCGGACCCTTGGCCCCGGCCGGACCCTCCGCCTTCGCCGGACCATGAACGGCGGCCCAGCCGCGCGCCGATTTCTCGGCGGCGAGCCGGCGGACGTAGGAGGCGGGTGTCTCGCCGGCGCGTGCGGCTTCGTCGATATCGACGGCGCACGTCTCGAAGGTGAACCCCGCAGCGCGCAACAACTCGGCGCGGCGCGGCGAGGCCGAGGCAAGAACGAGGTGCATGGGTGAATGATAAGATCGAATCGTGCGCCCGATTCATCACGCCGTGCCGGGTGCCCTCGTCGAGCTGCTTCGGGGGACGCCGCTCTCGCCCGGCAAGGTCGGCTTCGCATGGCGCGCGGCCGTCGGCCCGGCCGTCGAGCGGGTGACGTCGGTCAAGCTGGCCGGCCGCGTGCTCGTCGTCGAAGCCTCGAGCCCGCAGTGGGCGCGCGAGGTGACGCGCTCCGCCGATGTCATCCTCACCCGGCTCCAGACGCTCCTCGGCAAGGACACGGTCACCAGCATCACCGTGCGAACACCGCCGACGTAGAACGCACACTTTTCTTTGGTATGCGTGAATCCGTCATCGTCAGCGCCGTCCGCACCCCGACAGGCAAGTTCTTGGGCGCGCTCAAAGCGTTCACTGCGCCCCAGCTCGGCGCGCTCGTGGTCGCCGAGGCCGTCCGCCGCGCGGGCCTCGATCCCGCAATCGTGGACGAATGCATCATGGGCAATGTCGTCTCGGCCGGGCTGGGCCAGAACCCCGCGCGACAGGCGGCGCTGCGCGGCGGACTGCCCGAGCACGTGGCCGCGCTCACGATCAATAAAGTGTGTGGCTCGGGCCTGAAGGCGGTCATGCTCGCCGCGCAGGCCGTGGCCGCCGGCGACATCGACGTCGCCGTGGCCGGCGGCATGGAGTCGATGAGCAACTGTCCGTATCTGCTACCGCGCGTACGGGAAGGGCTGCGGCTGGGCAACGGCGAGGTCGTCGACTCGATGATCAACGACGGGTTGTGGTGCGCCTTCGAACAATGCCACATGGGCAACGCCGGCGAGGTTGTCGCCGAGCGATACAACGTCGGCCGCGAGGCTCAGGACGACTACGCCGCGCGCAGCCACCAAAAGGCCGCACAGGCCACTGAGGCGGGACTGTTCAAAGACGAAATCCTGCCGATTTCAATTCCGCAAAAGAGCGGAGCGCCGATCGTCATGGATCGCGACGAGCCCATTCGACCGGACACGACCGCGGAATCGCTCTCCAAGCTGAAGCCCGCCTTCAAGAAAGACGGCTCGGTCACCGCGGGAAATGCGCCGGGCGTCAATGACGGCGCCTCGGCGCTCGTGGTCGTCGCGGCG
>QHWL01000486.1 GCA_003222555.1 Acidobacteriota bacterium
GGTCAAGTACAGCGCTTTCAGGCGGGGCCGCTCGAGGCGTAAGCGTCGCACCATTTCCGTGCCCGACATTTCCGGCATCGAGAGATCGGCCACCACCAGGTCGATGCGTGGGATGCCGGTGCCCCGTTCGAGACCCTCCCAACCATTGGCCGCGTCGATGACGGCAAACCCGACTTGACGCAGAAGAGTGACGAGCACTCGCCGCACCCGAGGATCATCATCGGCGACCAACACGACATCGCGCACCCTCACGACGTCCCCGCGCACCGCAGCCGGGCCTCGCTGAACTGCATGACAGTGTGGATTCATGGCAATCAGCCTGACCCCATCTTCAGAACGAAACAAACAACTAGTGCTCAGCGCTTTACGGATGGTTCGCGATTCGGTGCTGTTCTGTTTCGCGTCTGTAAGATCTGCTCGGTTCATGGGTCAACCAGGCGGTGTGGGAACTCCTCGTATCCGGCAGACTTGTCGGTCGGGTCCCGGGTCTGTAAACTCGCCGGGCGTCTAGCCAATCCCAAGCAGCGAAAGAAATATGTCTCGCGCCCGGCTTCTCAAGTTCGTCATTTTGTGCCACCGATGGCTGGGGGTGACCTGGTGTCTGTTGTTCGCCCTGTGGTTCATGTCAGGGATCGTCATGATGTATTGGAGCTTTCCCGAGGTGGAGGTGGCGGATCGCTTGAGGCGGGCACCAGCGTTGGACGCGTCGCATATTCAGGTTTCACCCCAGGACGCCTACACGAGGCTCCAGCTCACCGCGGCCCCCGACCAGGTGCAGCTGGCCATGTTCAACGGACGGCCAGCCTACCGGTTCCGCACCGGCCGCTCCGAGTCGCGGGTATATGCCGACGATGGTCAGCCTCAAACGGAGATTTCGCGTGAGCTCGCCGCGCAGGTAGCCGCCGCCTGGACTGGACAGCAAGTCACTCGCGGGAATTTCGAGGGGAGCATGACGGAGGTGGACCAATGGACCGTCGGTGGTCCGTCCCGAGCCTTGTGGCCGCTCTTGAAGTATTCGTGGCCGAATGGAGAGGAGGTGTACGTCTCGACGGTGTCGGGTGACGTCGTGCAATACACCACGCGCGGATCCCGTATGGCTGCGTACTTCGGCGCCATTCCGCATTGGCTCTACTTTACGCCGCTGCGGAGAAACGGTTTGCTCTGGCGCAAGTTCATCCTGTGGGCATCCGGGATCGGAATCCTCGTCGGTTTCCTTGGAGTCGTTGTCGGGGTTTGGGTGTATTCGCCCGGCAAACGGTACCGCTCCTCGCAAGGTTCGTCGAGTTTTCCGTACACCGGTCAGAAGCGGTGGCACGCGATTCTGGGGCTGATTTTCGGAGTCATCACCTGCACGTGGGTATTTAGCGGGCTCCTTTCCATGCAGCCCTTCGACCGACTGACGGAAGGACCGAGTGGGGCCTCGCGCCTTGCCGGCGCCCTCCGCGGCGCGCGCTTTCAACTCGCCGCATTCGAGTCCAAACATCCGCGTGAAGCGCTCGCGCAGGTTCCCTCCGATTTCCACGTCAAGGAACTGGAGTTCACGTTCTTCGCCGGAGAAGCGGTGTACCTGGCGACTGAAGCGCCGCAGCGATCGCGCGTTGTTCCGGTTCGGTACGAGTCTGCGGCGTTTTTCGATCCCGACATTGTCGCCACGGTGCTGGCAAGGGCCGGCCGACCTTCCCAAGTGGTCGAGGCCCGCCTGGTCGACAAATACGAGGCGTACTACCTCGACCGGCATCACGATTTGCCCTTGCCGGTTCTCTTCATGCGGTTCAACGATCCCGACAACTCCATGTATTACGTCGATGTCCGGACCGCCCGGATCGTGGCAGCCTATTCCGCACGATCGCGGTGGAACCGCTGGCTCTACCACGGTCTGCACTCCTTCG
>QHWL01000071.1 GCA_003222555.1 Acidobacteriota bacterium
TGGAGCCAAGACCGGGCGACTCGCTAGAGGGCCTTTTTCAGGCGTTCGCGCTGTCTGCGCCTGTGGCGTTCGCGCTGTACGCCGTGTCGGCGCTCGCGACCCTCGTCCTTACGGCGAGAATCTGGCGAAGTCCTGCCAGCTTCGAGGTCCGCGGTTCCGCGGTTGTGCTCGCGCTGGTTCTGACAAATCCGCACGTCTACGCCTACGATCTCCTTCTTCTCGCGCCGGTGTACTTCCTGCTGTCGAACTGGCTCGTCGAGTCCGCATTCGACTACAGCACACGGGCGCTCCCCGCATTGTTGTGCCTGTTGTTCCTGGCTCCGCTGTTGACCGCACTGCCGTCGGTCATCCGACTCCTGTTCTCCGTCGGCATGCCGGCGGCTATTCTCCTTGTTCTTTGGCGCGTGGTCCACGTGCGGGATCTCCAGACGGAAGCTCCGGCCGCGACCGCCGCCATCTAGTACTACGTACGGCTACCGTAACCGCGATGTGAAGATCGAATTGAACAAGAGGCGGAACGTCGCGTGGGACTGCGCGCGATGCTGTGCGCTGAAGCCGAGGAGCACGACGCGGCCTGCGCCCACTCCGAGTTGCACCACGGCGGGTCGATCGGCGATTACCTGCTCTCCTTCCAGCCAGCCGCTCAGGAGGAGATCTTTCGCGCCGTAACGCGCAACAGTCTGCACGTTGTCCAACACATTCCCAGCTGATTCGCCGCCGTGTCCACCGGTTGGCGACCGCGGCGCGAGGATCTCGTACGCGGAACTGAAGGAAAAAAAGCCGGCCGTGTGGGCGCTCATGCCGTACGACAGCGGCTGGGATGGGTCGAGCTCGACCCGCAGAATCGATCCAGGACAGAAAAACTTGTCGCTGCCGACCTCTCGCGCCACGTCGCGCAGCGGCAGCTTGAATTCTGCGATCGCGAAACTGCCCGATTGATCGAGGCAGATGAGCGTGCCCCCCGCTTCGACGAACGACTTGATCGCGGCGACGCCACTCTCGCCCAGCCCGCCGGTGTACTCCGGCGGCACGACGCCGGGTGGGTAGCCGGCCACTAGTCGTTCGGCTGAGGAACTGGGCACGATGATCGCATCGAACTGCGCGCGCAGGTTGCCGGCGCGCACCTCGGCGTCGCTGACGTTTTTGAACGGGAACTCATAACGCTCGAGCAGCCACCTGGTCCAGCCTTCGTCGGTGTTTTCTCCCCACGGCTTGTAGAGCGCCACGCGTGCGCGCCTCAGCTGCCACACCGCGGCGGGCGGCTTGCCCTTCACGCCATTGGCGCGCAGGCCCAGTTGTGTCGCGACCTTGCCGACGATGGGTTCGGAGGCCTTCGAAAAGGGCACGACAAGCGATCCTCGTCCGTACTTGTAGCCGTCGACTTCGAGGTCGCTGGTGAGCCACGATGTGTTCACCCCGGCTGCAAGCAGCCGATTGACGGCGATTGCGCCGCCGTTGCCCCTCGCGTCGACGACGTAATAGCCGGGGGTGCGATCGCTCCACACTCTCGCCGGTGGGATGGTTGCCGTCGTCACGCGGGAGGTCGCCGGCGCTTCGAAAGCGCGCTCGATGGCCCGCACGTCGATTCCCATTTGCGCCGGCAGCGTCCAGCCAGCGACGTCGTAGGGCAGTTCGGGCGGTCCGCCGGGCGACACTCGACGCACCGGGTAGTCTTGTCGCTCGAGCAGCGTCTTCACGTACGCGCGATATGGCTGCGCCAAAAGAATCACGTCTGTGCCCGCCGGGTAGGGCTTGTCGTCGGCGCGGAATGGCTCGAGTGCGCGATGAATCTCGATGCCGCCCTGCAGCAACAGCTCCTCGAGCTTTGCCGTTGCGTGCGGATCCTGCTGGTCGGACGGGATGACGAACGCAAACGGCCCGCCTCGCTTGCCGGCGTCGACCGCGCGATGGCCCATGTCGTAGAAGTTCTGAACGATTTGCTCGCGGTAGGCCGACACGGCATGCAGCAGCCCGTGCACCGCGCTCACGTCGTACTCGACGATGTCACGCAGCCGCCACGATCCGCCGGGCCACGGCTCGGGAAAAGTAATCTGCGGCTTGTACTCGGGCAGCCCCTTCTGACCGCCGCGCAAATCGAGTCGCGGCACGTCAATCGGCGTGGCGGTCCTCACGTTGGCGGCCTCCGTCAACAGACACACTGTGTTGTGCCCGAGCGGCGCCGAGTCCTCGTACCCCGGCCAGTAATAGTCGTACAGCCCGTTCGACAGGACGCCGGTGTGGTGGTCGTGCTGAAGCTGGAGGGTCATCGCGCCGCCGAGGAAGGCAGCTTCGCGCCACATGAGGGGATCGTAGTTTGGATCGACCGGATCGTCGTTGGGGGGCGCGAAGAAGCGGGGTCCCGTGCTCTCCATCTGGTGCATCGTGAGGAACACCTGCGGATGCCACTGGGTGTAGAAGAACCGCGCGAGGTTCCGGTTCTCCGGCATGTTCATCATGAACGCGTCGCGATTGATGTCGTGGCCGAGGTACTTGTGATCGAGCCACGGCATGGGACCGCCCTCCAGCGGCGTGCCCTTCTGCTTGTTGTACCAATCGACGACCATACGATGGCCGTCGGGATTGAGCATCGGAATCAGAATCACAACGACGTTCTGCAGGATGTCCGTCGTGGCGGGATCGGTCGCCGTCGCCAGCCAGTGCAGCAGATCGTTGGCGGCCTGCGTGGCGCCGATCTCCGAGGCGTGGATGCTGCATCCGATGGCGAGCACGGCTTTGTGCCCGGCGGCGATCCGGTACGCGTCTTCAGGTGACAAGACGCGCGGATCGGCGAGACGCTGGTTGTCGGCACGGATCTGTTCGAGGTTCCTGATGTTTTCCGGAGCGCTGACGATTGCCGCGATCGTGCGGTACCCCTCCGTCGTCGGCCCGATGTCGACGATCTTCACGCGATCGGACCGCGTCGCGACGAGCTCGAAGTATTTTTCGATTTCCTCCGCCGGCGCGAGGCGTCCGTCGTCGCCCATGCGGAAGCCGAAGTGCGATTCCGGCGTCGGAACCTGCGCGGCGGCCTGCCGCGCGCCTATCGGAAGCGCGAGCAAGGCGACGCAAAGAATGCTGATGTGCCGGCGTCGAGCGGGTAATCGAGGAAGAGAGACCGGCATGACGGCTCCAATCGGCGGCACGTCGTCATGATAGCAGAGCCGCGCGGTCAGTCCTTGGGATCGAAGTCGGGCTCTTCGCCTTCTTCGGTGATTTCCTCCAGTTTGGAAAGCAGCGCTGCGAACCCGCACTGTTCGGGATCGAAGAACCCCCACTCGTCCTGGATCGGCTTCGGTTTTTTCGCTCGCTTCGTCGGTTTCTTGCCGGATGGGGCCGCCGGCGTCGGCGCCCGCCCTTCCTTGGGCTTTGCCGAGACAACCGGCGGCGCTGCCTGGTCGCGTCCGGAGCGGAGACGTTCGACGTCGAGTCGAAGCGAGTCGATCAGCTCGAGCCATTCCTGGCGTTTGGCAGCGGCGACGATCGGGGCTGGTGCCGGTGGCCTGACGGCTGGAGCAGGCTGAGGTTGAGCGACGACGACAGCCTCTTTGGGCCCAGGCGCGGAAGGCGTTCGTGTAAAGCCGGAAACTACCCCTGGCTTCGGTTTGGCGGCCACGACGGGGGCCGGTGCCGCTGGCCTGACGACCGGAACGGGCTGAGGTCGGGCAACGACGGCAGCCCCTTTGGGCAGGTCAGACTCAGAAGCGGTCCGGCCGAAGCCGACGCCTGCCCTCGGTTTGGCGGCGACGACGGTCGGGGCCGGAGCCGGTGCCCTGACGGCCGGAACGGGTCGAGCGACGACGGCAGCCTCTTTCGGCGCCAGAGGCGCCGACGGTACCTTCGGCTTTGCGGCGACCACGATCGGCGCTGGCGCCGGCGGCCTGGCGGGCGGAACAGCCTGAGGCCGAGCGACGACGAGGGCCTCTTTGGGCGATTGAGCAGGAGGCTGTGCCTTCGGTTTGGCAGCGACGACGACCGGCACTCGTGCCGGCGGCCTGACGACCGGAAGGGGCTCACGTCGAGCCGGGACCGCAGGTTCTTCAGGTTCGAGCACCTCCGGAGCCGCTTCGGCCTGCACGCCCTCGAGACGAGGCCACGATCGACGCGACATCCACAGTTCGCTCTTGGACGCCTGGGGCCCTTCGATCGCTGGGGCCTGGGGCGCCGACGCGACCGCAGGAGCTTCACCGCGTTCATCGTGGAAGAGCGCCTCGAGCGCAGCATCCGAGGAGGCGTCGAGCAGCTGGTCCGAAAGATCGATGACGTCTTCGGAGTTCGCCGCCACGGTGCCTGCGGCCTTGACGGCCGGCGTTTTCGTCTCATAGAACAGTCCCAGAATCGTTGACCGTTTGACCGAGATGGGCTCGACGACCAGCAGCTCGTCGGGGACTGGTGCTCCGGGGGCGGCGTCAACTTCGATCCGTTCAGCGAGTGCCGGGTCGATGGCGGCGACCGGTTCGATGGCCGGCGCGAGTCCTTGGTAAACCGGCGCCTTGAGAGATGGCGCCGCGGCTTGCAAATGTTCGGAGGATTGTTCGGTGGGCTCCGACACGTTGCCAGCGGGCGCGTCGAACTCGGCCAACGGGTCGAACGCTGCTTCCCGATCGGCGGGCCCGTCGTACTCGGTCAACGGATGGAACGGCGCTTCTTCTCTCTCGGCACGCTCGGCGGCCGCCTCTTTGAGGTAATCCGAAATTTGCTCCCCGAAGACCGCGGGATCGCAACCATCGGGCGCGGCTGTCTCGGCGCCGCCTCGCCGCCACTTCGCCAGCACGCCTCCAGGGCTTTTGCGTTTCGTCGTGTTCCCGAGAACTGGAGTCGTCAGGATGCGTACGTGGGCGGCCGCTGCGATAACGCGCAGCGCTCCCGCGAGCGCCGCGTCGTCCTGCGGCGAGAGCAGCGCAGGGACCAGGACGAGATCAGG
This sequence comes from Acidobacteriota bacterium, assembly GCA_003222555.1. Classification (GTDB taxonomy): domain Bacteria; phylum Acidobacteriota; class Vicinamibacteria; order Vicinamibacterales; family CAVVIG01; genus JAHFUJ01. The sequence continues at coordinate 4,922 of QHWL01000071.1, forward strand.
CACCCGGTTGCCGATGGCGTCGAGCGCGTGTGCGGTCGTGTCGGCCAGCAGCAGCTCCGCGCCGACACGCCGGATCACACCCGTGAGCTGGGCGGCCTGGCGCCGGTCCGGTTGGATGGCGAGAATGAGGGGCATTCTAGGTTCGCAGCATGAACACGAAGACCACGCCCGAAGCGAGGACGAAGAACAAGAGCGTCGTTTGCTCGGCGCTCAGACCCCTGGCGGTTTCCGTCACAACCCTGGTGTAAGAGCGCAAGCGGCTAGCGGCGTCAGCCACCTGCGCCGCCGGCGGTGTCGAGAGCCATAACGAGACCTGCCCACGAACGCGGGCATCGAAGGTCACGAGCGTCAGCAGCACGATCGCCAACGCCCCTATCGACAAGAGCGTTTCGACCCTGGCGCGTCGCATGGTGCGTCACTCCTTCCCCGAGACACTCGGACGATCTCTAGCTCGCAATTGTCGTTCCGCCGGGCGGTGCAAGGCCCGCAATCGGTCCTGAAACCGTTGATCCACGCTAATCCGCGGCCACTTTGTGCGAGATCGGGCAGAAAGCGGCGCGCGAATGCTCCGTTTTGACACGGGCCGCTTCGCACGAATTTCGCGGGCGCCGTTACGAATGTGCCGCCAACCGACGTCGAGGCGGCACGGGATTCAAGACACAAGGCGAGCACCTTACGCGCTCTAAACCCACCCACGTCGCGTGGCACGACGGTTGCGGTTCGACTCTGTGTCGCGCGGTCGTGCAAGGAAGCATGACCGTATATCGGACACACGGCATGGCGTCAATGACGACGCGCGGAGAACTTCATGGATCTCATCATCAGCCGTCTGCGTCAGCTCACCGGCAACGACGAAGGACAGGACTTGCTCGAGTACGCACTGCTCATCGCGCTCATCGCTCTCGTGGCTGTCGCCGCGGTGGCATTCGCGGGCTCGCAGGTGAACATCATCTTCAAGAATATCGGGAATCAACTCGCGGCCGTCGTCTAAGCGCACACGGTATTGCGCGTCGATAACAACGCGCGGAGTGTCACATGAATCTCGTACTGCACCGTCTGGGTCGATTCACGGGCAACGACGAAGGGCAGGACTTGCTCGAGTACGCCCTGCTCATCGCGCTCATCGCTCTCGTCGCCGTCGCCGCCGTGGCATTCGCCGGCTCGCAAGTGAACACGATTTTCCAGAATATCGGGAATCAACTCGCGGCCGTAGTCTAAACGCAAGCAAGTAGCGCTGGTCTCCGTCGGCTTGTTTTGCACGAAATCGGTTGTTGTTCAATGCCGGCGTCCCTCCTGCCGTAATGCAGGCGGGACGTCGGCATCACCCATCTACGACGGAAGTGAGGATCGCATGCCAGCAGTTATCGCCGCTTTGCTCAAGCGGCTGGTCGTGCGCGACGACGGGCAGGATCTCCTGGAATACGGACTTCTCATCACGCTGATCGCTCTCGTCGCGATGGCGGCCGTTTCGAGCCTCGGCAGCACGATCAACACCGTGCTATGGCAACCGATTGCCAGCAGTTTCTGAGGCCATCGTCGTTTGCACGGTGGTCGCGAGCGTCGGCGCGAGCGCCGTCGTCGACGTGTACACGCGACGCGTGCCGAATCCGCTGACCCTCGGAATCGCCGCGGTCGGAGTCGCCATGGCGGCGACCCACGTGAGCGGCGTCAGTGTCGTGGGCGCGTTCGCCGGATTCGCTCTGGGGCTGCTCCTGATGCTTCCCGGCCATCTGATTGGCGCCACGGGAGGCGGCGACGTGAAGCTGTTCGCCGCGGTCGGCACGCTGCTCGGCCCGTCGCGGATCGGGATGGCGTTTCTTTATACCGCGATGGCCGGCGGCGCGCTTGCGATGGTGATTGCGCTCCGGCGGCGGCGGTTCGGCGCAACGATGGAGCGGACTGCCGCTCTCGTGTGCACAGGCGGGGCCAATGTCGCTGAAATCGAAGGACCATCCGCCGACAACCGATTCGCGTACGCGCCGGCGATTGCCGTTGGTGCGATCGTGGCAGCGTTGGGTGGCTGAGGTGAACGAAACGCAGTTCTAGAGGATCTCTTATGACTCGCATACGCGTGTTCATCGTGCTCGTTCTGGCCATCACGGCCGGCGGCGCATTCGCGCTTGGCACCTACAACTACGTGCAGAACCTGCCAACGCAAACCACGACGATTCCGACGAAGCCTGTCGTCGTCGCGGCTTCCGATCTCGACGTCGGCGCCGAGCTTTCGAAGGACAACATCAGGATCATCCAGTGGCCGGCCAACGCCGTGCCGACCAATGTGATCAGCGATCCCAAGGATGTGATTGGCCGCGGCCTGATCCTGCCCATGATTCAGAACGAGCCGTTCCTGCCGATGAAGCTGGCGTCGGCGGAGGCAGGCGCGGGGCTGCCGCCGGCGATTCCCCCGGGGCTGCGGGCGTTGTCGATCAAGGTCAACGAGGTCATCGGAGTGGCGGGCTACGTGCTGCCCGGAACGCGGGTCGATGTCCTGGTCACGGTCAGCCCGGGCCAGGGTGGTCAGGGCGACGTGACCTCCAAAGTCATTCTCACCAACGTCCAGGTAGTGGCCGCGGGCACCAAGATCGATCGCGAGACGGATAAGAACAAGCCGATGGCGGTGACCGTGGTCACGGTTCTCGTCACTCCCGAAGAATCCGAACGTCTGACGCTTGCGAGCACCGAAGGAAAAATCCAGCTTGCGCTGCGCAACCCGCTGGACAAGGCGACGCCGCTTACCCGCGGGATTCGGCAGTCGGCGCTGCTCGGTGTGCCCGCGACGACGCCGAGGGCGACGGTGCGGGTGGCAGCGGCAGCCAAACCCCTGCCTCTCCCTCTTGATGCAGCGACGGTTGAAATCATCCGCGGCGACAAGCGCGCACGTGAAGCCGTGCGTCAGGAGTAACTAATGGCGAGCAATGGTCAGAGACATCAAGGGCGCCGGGACAGCCGACGTACGGCGGCCTGGATCGTCATTTTAATCATCGCGGTTTTCCGCTCCACCACGCTGTATGCCCAGGCGCCCGCGGTGCCGGCGGCGACGATAGCCGCCAACAGGGCCGAGGCCGCGCCGGCGGAAGTGGAGGCGCAAGCCCTGCGGGTGCTCGTCGGCCGCTCGGCGATCGTCGACACCGGCGCGTCGATCGCGCGCGTGTCGCTGACGAGCGCCGACATCGCGGACGCGCTCGTCACCTCGCCGAGCCAGCTGCTCGTCAACGGCAAAATGCCGGGCACCATCTCCATGTTCGTGTGGGATCGGGCCGGGGCGGTTCGCCGGTATGAAGTGATCGTGCAGCGAGATCTCTCGCGCCTGAGCGAACAGGTCAAGCGGCTGTTTCCTGGCGAGGCAATCGAGGTGCAGAGCAACGGCCGGAACGTCGTCGTCTCCGGCCTCGTCTCGAGCAAGGACGTCATCGAGAAGGCCGTCAACGTCGCCGCCGGCTACGTCGAGAAGAAAGAGGAAGTCGTCTCGCTGCTGCAGATCCGTGAGGACGGCGCGAGCAACCAGGTGCTGCTGCGCGTCCGTTTCGCTGAGGTGAGCCGCACCGCGGTGTCAGAGCTTGGCGCCTCGTATGTCACGAGCCCGACCGGAATCAAGAACAACATCGTCCGCGCGACGACCCAGCAATTCGCCGCGCCGACCATAAGCGACATGGCTTGGACCAAGGCGAACGACAAATTTGGCAGCGACGTCACCGGCGCATCGGGGAAGATTTCGTTCAGCGATTTTCTGAACTTCTTTCTCTTCAATGAGAAGTATGACATCGGCATAATGATCAAGGCGCTCCAGACTCGAGGACTGTTCCAAACCCTTGCCGAACCGAATCTCGTCGCCGAGAGTGGAAAGGAAGCGAGCTTCCTGGCCGGCGGAGAGTTCCCGGTACCCATCGCTCAGGGGTCTGGCGGGTCCGTGTCCATCTCGGTGATGTTCAAGGAGTTTGGCATCCGGTTGAATTTCACCCCGGTTGTGACCGGCAACCGCGTTCACCTCAAAGTACGGCCCGAGGTCAGCGCGCTCGACTTCAGCAACGCCGTCGTCCTGAATGGATTCCGGATTCCCGCGCTCACCACGCGACGTACCGAGACGGAAATCGAGCTCCTCGACGGACAGACGTTTGCCGTCGCCGGGTTGCTCAACAGCTCCATGAACTCGACGCTGCAGAAGATTCCCGGCATCGGCGACATCCCGATTCTCGGGAAGCTCTTCCAAAGCAAGCAAGCTCAGAAAGATCGAACCGAGCTCGTGGTGATTATCACGCCGCAGATCCTGGCGAGGAACTCGACCGGCGTCACCTCCGATCTTCCGCGGATGGCAGAGCCGTTCCTGCCGCCGATTTCGGAGAAGCAATCGGCTCCGCTGCCGCCGCCGGCATTCACGCGGCCGCCCGGCTCGGTCAACGACACGACCACGGCACCGGTGCCCGCAGTGCGCAGGGGTCCCGACGGCAAAGCGCTCGACCCGGCCGCCGCGGCCGCCGCGCTGACCGCGCTGTCACCGAAGGCGCGGACGGTGGTGAACGGCGATGCCACCCCGAAATCGCAGGACGGGCAGGCGTCGAGCGTGGCGCGTCCGCTCACCTCTGACGAGAAGAAGGCGCTGGAGCGCGCCCGCAAACAGGAAGACGCCGCGAAGGCCGCCGAGGCCGCCCAGGCGAGCAAGCAGTACCTGGCAGACCGCCGCAAGCAGGTGGCGGACCAGGAGCGACTGGCGGCATTGTCGCGCGAGCAGGCGAGGCGCGACGGGGAAGCGGCCCGCCGTGCGGCCGAACAAGCGAAGCGGCAGGCCGAAACCGACCAGAAACGGCAGAAGGTCATCGCCGAGGCCGAGGCGCGCCTCAAGGCGGCGGAAGCCAGGTATAAGGCCGAGGTCGCACAGAAGGACAAGCCCTAAGGCATTGCCATGGCACAACTGGTGGGTCTGATCGTCAGCAATGACGATGGCTTCAAGAAGCATGTCGAACGGCTCCTCCGATCGGGAGCGATTCCGGTCAGCGTGATGGACGATCGGGCGGCGCGCGACGGCGCGCCGCCCGATCTCGTCATCGTGGACACGCGCGGCGACGTCTCGTCGGCGATGCCGGGTATCGAACGGCTGCGCGCGTCGGCGCCAGGCGCGGGCATTTTCGCCATCGCGCTCGAGGCGGATCCCGATGTCATCCTGCAATCGATGCGCGCCGGGGCGAACGAGTTCTTCACCTGGCCGCCCGATGAGGAAACCTTTCACGGCGCCGTCCGGCGCACGGCGGCGCGGCGAGAAACCTCGCAGGGCGCACGCCCGTCGGCGACGACGCTGGTGTTTTTCGGCGCCAAGGGCGGCGCCGGCACGACGACCGTGGCCGTGAACAGCGGCGTTGAGGTCGCGCGCTTGAGTAAACGCTCGACGATCATCATCGATCTGAAACCGGGACTCGGCGAAGTCGCCCTGTTTCTCGGCGTTCGTCCGAGGTACAGCATTCTGGATGCGATCGACAATCTGCATCGGCTGGACAAAGAGTTCCTGCGCGAGCTCGTCGTCAAGCACAAGTCGGGCCTCGAGATTCTCTCCGGATCCGATCAGTTCGACCGGCCGGGCGCCCCCGACGGCGGCGCGCTCGAAGAGCTGTTCCGCCTGCTCGCGCGCCAGTACGAGTACATCGTCATCGACGCCGGCAGCCAGATCAATTCGTGCACGGTTGCGGCGCTCTACACCGCCGATCAGATGTTCCTCATCGCCAACCCCGACGTGCCATCGATCCGCAACGCCCAACGGCTGCTCGAGCGCGTGCGCCAGCTCGGGGCGTGCGGCGAGCGCGTGCGCGTGGTGCTCAACCGGGCGGCGGAGCCGTATCCGATTCCACCCAAGCAGATTGAGGCCGCGCTCGGTCATCCGATTCATCAGACGTTTCCCAGCGACTACAAGACGGTTTCAACCGCGCTCAACTCGGGCGTGCCGCTCGCGCTGACCGGCAATTCCGACATCGCCTCGCAGTTCGATGTGTTCACGCGGAAGATCCTCGATCCGGCGGCCGAATCGCCGCAAGCGGCCAACGCCAAAGCGTCCCGGCTCCAGCGCATCGCGTCGATCTGGTAAACAACCATGACTTCTGTTGGCACAACCGTCGCACCCCTCTCGACACTCCCGTCGGGGCCCGCTTCAGGGCCCAAGCTGCCGGCTCCGCGCGCCGGATACCTGGAGCTCAAGGCCAACATCCATCGCAAGCTGCTCAACCGCCTGAACCTCGAGGCGCTGGCGCAGTCGGATCGTGCGCGCGCCGAGAGCGAGATACGGACCGTGCTCGGTCAGCTGCTCGCCGAAGAAGGCGCGCCGCTCAGCCTCGGCGAGCGCGAGGGGTTGTTCGTCGAGCTGCTCGACGACGTGTTCGGGCTGGGGCCGCTGGAGCCGCTGCTGCGCGACCCGTCCATCAGCGATATTCTCGTCAACACGCACAAGAACGTGTTCGTGGAGCGCGCCGGCCAGCTGGAGCGCGTCGCGGCCCAGTTCCAGGACGATCGCCATCTGATGCGCGTCATCGATCGGATCGTGAGCGCGGTCGGCCGCCGGATCGACGACAGCTCGCCAATGGTCGACGCGCGACTGCCCGACGGCTCGCGCGTCAACGCGATCATTCCGCCGCTGGCGGTGGACGGCCCGATCGTCTCGATTCGCCGCTTTCCGGCCGAACGGCTCAAGGCCGAGGATCTCGTGACGCTGCGCGCGTTGACCCGTCCGATGCTCGACTTCCTCGCGCACTGCGTGCGCGCACGCCTCAACTGCCTCATCAGCGGCGGCACCGGCTCCGGCAAGACGACGCTGCTGAACGTGTTGTCGAGTTTTGTTTCCGAACGCGAGCGCATCGTCACCATCGAGGACGCGGCGGAACTGCAGCTGCGTCAGGAGCACGTCGTGCGCCTGGAGACGCGGCCGCCCAACGTGGAAGGGAAAGGCACCGTTCGCCAGCGCCAGCTCGTCATCAACGCCCTTCGTATGCGCCCCGATCGCATCATCATCGGAGAGGTGCGCGGTGAAGAGGCGCTCGACATGCTGCAGGCGATGAATACCGGTCACGACGGATCGTTGACGACCGTCCACGCCAACACTCCTCGCGACGCGCTCGGCCGAATCGAGACGATGATCGCGATGGGCGCCATCAACCTGCCCGAGCGCGCCATGCGGCAGCAGATGTCGTCGGCCATCCAGATCGTCGTGCAGCAGACCCGTCTCAGCGACGGCACACGCAAAATCTCGAGCGTGTCGGAGATCACCGGCATGGAAGGCGAAGTGATCACGATGCAGGAGATCTTCGTGTTCGAGAAGATGGGGGTCACGCAGGACGGCAAGGTGATCGGCCGGTTCCGCGCGACGGGCGTGCGGCCGAAGTGCTGCGAGCGTCTGAAGGCATCGGGCATCCATCTTCCGGCCGACATGTTCGAAGGCGTGACGGAGGTGCGGTGATGTTTTTGGCAATTCTCGTGTTTCTGTTGGTCGCGGGCACGATCGTCGGCGCGTACGCCGCGGTGGTGTACCTGCCTGGCTTCCTCGCGGGTCGACGGCTCGATCAGCGGCTGCAGGAGGTCTCGTTCGACCCTCCGCCGGTGGATGCGGGGTCGACGGACACGACTCTGGTCAAGGACACGAGCCAGGGTCCCCTCCCAGGCGTCGATCGACTCATTTCTGACACGCGGGCCGGATCGTGGATGGCGAAGTTGATCGAGCAATCGGGCACGCGCACGACCCCGAGCGCCGTGGCCATCATCAGTCTGGTCGCCGCAATCGTTGGCGGCTCCCTGATGTCGTTGTTCGTCCAGCAGGCATTCGCGGTGGCGCTGGCCGCCCTGGTGTTCGGGTTCGCGCCGTTTGGCTGGCTCCTGCACCGGCGGACCAAGCGGATCAAGCGCTTCGAAGAGCAGTTCCCCGAAGCGCTGGACCTGCTGTCGCGCGCGATCCGTGCCGGGCACGCGTTGCAGACGGCCATGGGAATGGTCGCCGACGAGCTGCCCGACCCGGTCGGGCCCGAGTTCAGGAAGACCTTCGATCAGCAGAACTACGGGCTGCCGCTGCGCGACGCCCTGGAGGATATGTCTCTCCGCATGCCGGTGCTCGACGTGCGCTTTTTCGTGACGGCCGTGCTCATTCAGCGCGACACCGGCGGCAATCTGGCGGAAATTCTCGACAACCTCGCCCATGTGGTTCGCGAGCGCTTCAAGATCCGGCGCCAGGTGCGCGTGCACACGGCTCATGGCCGATTCACCGGATGGGTTCTGCTCGCGCTGCCCGCCGCGCTCGCCGTCGCGCTCTCCTTCATCAACCCGGACCACATGAACCTGCTGTTTCATGAGCATTCGGGCCAGATGCTGCTCCTCGCCGCAGCGGTCATGCAATTCATCGGGTTCATCTGGATTCGCCAGGTGATCAAGATCGAGGTGTAATCGTGACGATGCTTCTTCCGCTTCTCGGATTCCTTTTCGTGTCGCTGCTGGTGACGGCTGCCGCGATGGCGCTCTCACCCGCCGCCGTCGGAACAATTGAACGCCGTCTGGGGGAATTCACCGGCGCGCGTCCCAAGGAAGTCGCCGAGGATTCCGGATACGAGCGCGTCATGATCGAGTCGTTGAAGCGCATCGGCGCCGCCGCGCCGCATTCCTCGTCAGAGATGGGGAAGCTGCAGCAAAAGCTCCTGTGGGCGGGGTATCGGAGCCACGATGCGATCGCGGTTTTCTTCGGCATCCGGATCGCCTGTGCGCTGCTCGGCTTCGCGCTGCTGGCCAGCCCGATTCTGATCCACCCGAGTCTCGTCCTTGCGCTCGGCGCCTGCGGCATCGGCTATCTGCTGCCGAGCATGGTACTCGGCCGGCTCGCGAAGCGCCGTCAGCACCGCATCCGCCTCGGGCTGCCCGACGCGCTCGATTTGCTCGTCGTCAGCGTCGAAGCCGGCCTGGGCCTCGATCAAGCCATCCAGCGCGTCGGCGAAGAGCTGGCGTTCGCGCACAAGGACTTGGCAGACGAGCTGCGGCTGATCAATCTCGAGTTGCGCGCCGGCAAGGCGCGATCCGAGGCGCTTCACAATCTCGCCGAGCGCACCGGCCTGGACGACATTCAATCGCTCGTCGCCATGCTGGTGCAGACCGACAAGTTCGGCACGAGCGTGGCGCAGTCGCTCCGGGTCCACTCCGACACGGTCCGGACCAAGCGCCGTCAGCGCGCCGAGGAAGCGGCGGCCAAGACCGGCGTGAAGATGGTGTTTCCCCTGGTGTTCTGTATTTTTCCGGCCATCTGGGTCGTGACGATCGGGCCGGCCGCAATCAAGTTCGTCCAGGTGCTGGGTCCAATGAACAAATGACTACCATGCCTCCGCTGCCCGACATCGCGAGCGCGGCAACGGTGCCGCGGGTGCCGACGACTCTTCGAGAGACCGGACTGAGCGCGGACACGGTCGAGCAGTTGCTCATGAAAACGCTCTTCGGCGCGGAGGCGAGCGGCCTCATGCTCGCCGACCGGATGCGCCTGCCGTTCACCATTCTCGAACCGATGCTCGAGCGCGTGCGCGCCGAGCTCCTCGTCGAAGTCCGCGGATCGGCCGGAGGGGGCTCGGCGGGTTACCGCTATGCGCTCACCGATTTGGGCCGCGGCCGTACGCTCCAGTACCTGGACATCAACCACTACGTCGGCCCCGCGCCCGTTCCACTGGCGGCCTACGTTGCCGAAGTGGCCGCCCTAGCGGCAGTGCGCGGCTACATGGATCGCGAGCGGCTCCGGCAGGGCTTTTCGCACCTCGTGGTGAACGATCCGCTGCTCGAACAGCTCGGGCCTGCGATCAACGCGGGAAAGGCCATTTTCCTGTACGGACCACCGGGAAACGGCAAAACGGTCATCGCGGAAGGCATGGGACGGACGCTCGGCGGCGACATGTATATGCCGCACGCGATCGAAGTCGACGGGCACATCATCACGATGTTCGATCCGATCAACCACGAATCGCTCGAAGTCGACGTCGAGGCGACGAGTGTCATTGCCGTGGAGCCGCGCGATCGCCGCTGGGTGCGCATCCGCCGTCCCGTCGTGATGGTCGGAGGCGAGCTCACGCTCGACATGCTCGATCTGAAATTCAACCCGATCGCGAAGTTCTACGAGGCGCCGATCCAGCTGAAGGCGATCGGCGGTGTGTTTCTCGTCGACGACTTCGGCCGTCAGCGGATCAGCCCGCAGGATCTGCTGAACCGCTGGATCGTGCCGCTCGAGAGCCGCGTCGACTATCTCACGCTTCACACCGGCAAGAAGTTTCAGGTGCCCTTCGACGTGCTCATCGTGTTCGCCACGAACCTCAAACCCGCGTCGCTGGCCGACGAAGCCTTCCTGCGCCGCATTCCCTACAAGATTGCCGTCGGGGATCCGTCGCTCGATGAATTCAGCCGCATCTTCGAGATGAACTGCCGCCGCCGTAACCTGCGGTTCCACCAGGTGATGGTCGCCTACCTGCAGCGGCGGCACTACGGCCCCGCGCGCCGGCCGTTCCGCGCCTGCCACCCGCGCGATTTACTGGATCAGGTGACCGCGTTGTGCCGCTATCGCGGGATCGAGCCGGCTATCACGCGGGAACTGCTCGATGCCGCCTGCTCGTCCTATTTTGTCGACGAGGAACCGGGCGCGGCGCCGGTCGCGGCGCGAGCGCGCAAAGCAGCCCCCCAACACCTCGAAGTTCACTGATGCGGATGAGCCGCGAGATCGCGACGGACCTGCTCGCGCGGGCCATCGTCGCGACATTGATGGCCTTCCTGTCGTACAACCTGCTCGCCGATTTCATGCGCACCGGCCGGTTGACCGGCCTCCTCCTGCTCGTGAGTGAATCGATGGTGGTCGTGTTCACGATCACGCGGCGGCGGGCGCGGCGCATCGACCGATCCGTCGATGCGGCGGTCGCGACGATGTTGTCGGTGGCGGGACCACCGCTGCTGCGAGCGACCGACGCCCCGGGCCTTCTGCCAGATGTCGCGACGGCGCTGATGGCGACCGTCGGGCTTGGCCTGGTGATCGCGGCCAAGTTCACGCTGGGCCGCAGCTTCGGCATCGTGCCCGCCAATCGCGGCGTCATCGTGGGCGGGCCGTATTCCTTCGTCCGGCACCCGATCTATACCGGATATCTGATCACGCACCTGGGATTCCTGATCGCACACCCGACACCATGGAACGTGATGATCGCAATCACGGCCGACACCGCGCTCGTCGTGCGCGCCCTGATCGAAGAGCGCGTGCTCGGCGCCGACGTCGAATATCAGTCGTACTGCCGCCGTGTCGGATGGCACCTCATGCCGGGAGTGTTCTGACGTGGCCGTCGCGCTGATGAATGAACGGACGGGTGTTTCCGTTGCCGACGCGGTGGAGTTGGCGGACACGAGGGCGTCGCGCCGCCGTGGGCTTCTCGGCCGCGACTGTCTTGAACCGTCTGCCTGCCTGATTCTCGCGCCCTGCGTCGCGGTGCACACGGCGTTCATGCGCTTTGCCATCGACGTCGTGTTCGTCGATCGCGCCGGCCATGCGCTGAAGATCGTGAGCGAGCTGCCGCCCTGGCGCATCGCGTGGTCGCCGTCGGCGCACGCCGTCGTCGAGCTGGCGGGCGGCCGCTTGCGGTCCTGCGAAGTGGCCGTCGGCGATCGTCTTTATCTGGCGCCGCCGTCCGGGTTGTCCACCGCGTCTCCGTCCACCTCGCCGATCGGGTTCGCCGAGCGCATGCCAACGGTGGCCGAGAAGCCAAACAGCTGAAGTGGCGCCGAAGAGGTGGCACGAGGCTTTAGACCCCGCGTTTGCAGACCTGAAAGCCCTAAAAAAATGCGACGTTTGAACGCAGAGCTCGCAGAGCACGCTGAGAAGTCCTTTGAGATTTCTTCTCTGCGGCCTCGGCGTTCTCTGCGTTGAACGTGGCTCCAAACGGCCTGCGCCACTACAGCCGGGCCACTGTTGCGCCCAGGTGCGCCCGCGGATCGTCCCAGAATTCGACGACGCGCGCATGCCGTTCGAGCGCGGCCTGTACGATGCCGCGCTGCACGCCGCGTCCTCGTCCGTGTATGACACGGATCTCGTCAAAGCCTGCCGCCGCCGCAGCCTCGACGTACTCGGCGACGACCGAGGGAATGTCGCTTGGCGCGAAGGGGTGAAGATCGAGCTCGGCCTCGATGGGGATGCGGATCGGGTCATCGGGTGCAGGCATCGGGTAACGCAATAAGAATGCAAGAATGCACGAATGCAAAAACGCACGAATGCACGAAACCACAAATGCTCGAATGCACATGCACCAATGGCAAAATGGTCGCCATTCGTGCATTCATGCATTTGA
>QHWL01000487.1:0-6245 GCA_003222555.1 Acidobacteriota bacterium
CCTTGAAATCCTTTCCGAATCCGTCGCCCTGAATTGTGATCGTCCGCGCCTGGTCGTTGACGGTTGCCGTGCTGACCATCGGCTTCGTCAGCGAGACTGAAGCATCGCCCGATGGACCTTGGGCGCGAGCCGCGCTTGCGAACGCGAACATCGACGCAAGCGAGATGCTGTACACCAGGTTTCGAGAGTGCCCCATTTGTTTCTCCTCACCGCGTGCCGTGAAATTTATTCAACGGACTATGCTGAAGGTCAAAGAACGCTTCGGCGCCGCGGACCCAAACCAGCTATTGAGTAACGTTAGTGCCGGAACCTGTTCAATACCTGCAAGCGATGTGTCGTCAGGAACTTAGGCGTCAACCTGCAACTCAGTGTTATGGTGCTGAATCGTGCAGACTGACCAGTTCTGTCACGGTAAGTCGAGCGTAGATTGTCACCTCGCAACAAGAACAGAACGTCTGAGAGCCCGGCTTGGGACTCGCGAAGGGGCCATCTCGGGTCGCGTTGTCTCCTATCCCGTCAAGGACTTACGGCGACCTCTCTGGTCGAGTCGCGTTACAATGCGAACGGCTCCGCACTGTTCATGACCGTTCAGCACACCCCACCGCGTCACCTAGACAAGCCTGAGACAGGCGATGCGCGCACACCCGAGGATCTGGCCGGGTGGGATCCCGCCTCGGCGCTCGGATTTCCGGGCGAGTTCCCGTTCACGCGCGGCATCCATCCGACGATGTACCGCGGCCGGCTGTGGACGATGCGGCAGTACGCGGGGTTCGGCACCGCGGCGGAGTCCAACGCGCGATATCGCTATCTGCTGGCGCAAGGGGTGAACGGGTTGAGCGTCGCGTTCGATCTGCCGACGCAAATGGGGTACGACTCCGATCACGCGCTCGCCGCGGGCGAGGTCGGGAAGGCCGGCGTCGCGATTGATTCGATCGAGGACATTGCGGAGCTTTTCGATCAGATTCCGCTCGACCGGGTGTCCACCTCGATGACCATCAACGCGACGGCCATCATCCTGCTCTCACTGTACGTCGCCGTCGCGCGGCGGCAAGGCGTCGGATTGTCGGCGTTGTCGGGCACCATTCAAAACGACATCCTCAAGGAGTACGTGGCGCGCGGCACTTACATCTACCCCCCGCGTCCCGCGCTGAGAATCGTCACCGACATTTTCGCGTTCTGCGAGCGCGAGCTTCCGAACTGGAACACCATTTCCATCAGCGGCTATCACATCCGCGAAGCCGGCTCGACGGCGGTTCAGGAAGTGGCGTTCACCTTCGCGCACGCGATCGCCTACGTGCAGTCGGCGGTCGACGCGGGCCTCGACGTGAATCGGTTCGGCGAACGGATCTCGTTTTTCTTCAACGCGCACAACGATTTTCTCGACGAAATCGCGAAGTTCCGCGCGGCCCGCCGCTTGTGGGCGCGCCTCATGCGCGACCGGTTCCACGCGACCAACGCGCGCGCGCAACAACTTCGCTTCCACACCCAAACGGCCGGCAGCACGCTGACGGCGCAGCAGCCCGACAACAACATCGTCCGCGTCGCACTGCAGGCGCTGGCGGCGGTGCTCGGCGGCACGCAGTCGCTGCACTGTAACGGCCGCGACGAAGCGCTGGCGCTCCCGACCGAGGAGTCGGCGCGCATCGCGCTGCGCACGCAGCAGATCATTGCGTCGGAAAGCGGCGTGGCGAACACCGTCGACCCGGTGGCCGGGTCCTGGGCCATCGAATCGCGCACCAACGAGATCGAGCAGGGCGCAGAAGATCTCCTCGCGCGGATCGACCGCGCCGGCGGCACGCTCGCCGCGATCGAAACCGGCTTGATTCAGCGGGAGATTCAGGAGTCGGCCTACCGCGCCCAGCGCGCCGTCGACTCTGGCGAATCGGTGGTCGTCGGCGTCAACAGGTTCAGGGAATCGGGCGTCCGCTCCCCCATCTTCAGCGTCAATCCTGAAGTCGAGCAACGGCAGGTTGCGCGCGTCCGCGGCCTTCGCGCGAGCAGAAGCGCCGAGGTGTGGCGGACGGCGATTGCGAGAGTGGTCGAGGCGGCCAAAGACGGGAGCAACCTCGTGCCGCCAATCATCGCCGCGGTCGAGGCGCAGGCAACCGTCGGCGAGATCGCCGATGCCATGCGCGCGGTTTTCGGTGAATACCGGGAAGCGGTGACCATTTGAACAAAAGCTCTACCACGGAGGTCACGGAGGCGAACGGAGGTCACGGTTTCTTCATTGGAAAGATCCGTGTCCTCCGTATTTTTCCTCCGTGTCCTCTCGAGAAGCGGTACAAAACGAACGGAGGTCACGGTTTCTTCATTGGTAAGATCCGTGTCCTCCGTATCTTTCCTCCGTGTCCTCCGTGGTAGCGTTTCTACTCAGAATCCCACAATGTCAGAGTCTTTACTCTCGGTCTCGAATCTCACGACGGTCTTCGACCTGCCCTCGGGGCCCGTCCCGGCCGTCGACGATGTGAGCTTCGAGATTCGGGCGGGCGAGACGCTGGGACTGGTGGGCGAGTCGGGCAGCGGCAAGTCGGTGAGCGCGCTGTCGATCATGCGGCTCGTGCAGCCGCCGGGACGCATCGCGAGGGGCAGCCTGCGCTTCAAGGGGCGCGAGCTGCTCGCGCTGCCCGAGTCGGAAATGCGGGCGGTTCGCGGCGCCGACATCTCGCTCATTTTTCAGGAGCCGATGACCGCTCTCAACCCGGTCTTCACGATTGGCGATCAACTCGGGGAGACACTCCTGGTCCACGGCCTGGCAACGCGCCGCGAAGCAGGGGCCAAGGCAGTCGAGGATTCCAGACGCCTCCTCGCGCGTCAGCGATTATCCGCACCAGCTGTCGGGCGGCATGCGGCAGCGTGTGCTCATCGCCATGGCGATCGCGTGTCGGCCCTCGCTCGTCATCGCCGACGAACCGACCACGGCGCTCGACGTGACGATTCAAGCGCAGATCCTCGACTTGCTTCGCGAGATGAAGTCGGCGTTCAGTCTGTCGCTGCTGCTCATCACGCACGACCTCGGCGTGATCGCTGAAACCGCCGATCGCGTCGCGGTGATGTACGCCGGCCGTATCGTCGAAGCAGGGCCGGTGCGCGCGATCTTTCGCGAGCCGCAGCACCCTTACACGCGCGGGTTGCTCGCCTCGATTCCCGGCGGCGCGCCCGGTCGCCGGCTGCGCGCGATTGAAGGCACGGTGCCCATGCTCGGCGCGCTGCCGCCCGGTTGCGCGTTCAATCCACGCTGTCCCGATCGCTTCGAGCCGTGCACGTCGGCGCCACCGCCGGAGTACGCGGTCGGCGGCGACCACGGGGCGCGGTGTTATCTGCACGACCCTGTCTGGCTGAAGACGATCCGGCTAAAGCCGGACACTACGTCGGACACGCCGTCGGCTCATGGCGGACGTCACGAGGCGGGTTCTCGCTGATGGCGCTCGTTGAAGTTTCCCATCTCGTCAAACACTTCGTGCGCAACGCCGGCCTGTTCCGGAAGGGCACGGTCGTCAAGGCGGTCGACGACGTGAGCTTCACGATTGAGGAAGGGGAAACCTTCGGGCTCGTCGGCGAATCGGGCAGCGGAAAGACGACGACCGGGCGCTGCATGCTCCGGCTCATCGACCCCACGTCGGGCGAAGTACGGGTCCGGGGCGAGAACGTTCTCGCCTTTTCGCGCCGGCGCCTACGCGAGGCGCGGCGCGATATGCAAATCGTCTTTCAGGATCCGTACTCGTCGCTCAACCCGCGCATGCGCGCGCGACAGATCGTCGAGGAGCCGCTCATCATCCACCGCCTGGGTGACCGCAGGGCGCGGCGCGATCGGGTCGCCGAGCTCTTTCACCTCGTCGGCCTCGACCCGACGCACCTCGACCGCTATCCGCACCAATTCAGCGGAGGTCAGCGTCAGCGAATCGGCCTGGCTCGCGCGCTGGCTCTCCATCCCTCATTCGTCATCCTCGACGAGCCGGTGTCGGCGCTGGACGTGTCGGTGCAGGCGCAAGTCGTCAATCTGCTGATGGACCTTCAACAGCAGCTGAAGCTCACCTATCTCTTCATCGCGCACGATCTCCGGCTCGTTCAGCACATCTGCAGCCGCGTCGCGGTGATGTATCTGGGACGGCTCGTGGAGATGGCACCGGCTGCCTCGCTCTTCGCCGCGCCGCAGCACGCTTACACGCGCGCGCTGTTGGCGGCGCTTGCGCCGCTTGAGGTCGGCGGCGACGTTACGGTTGGGGTAGGGCGGATTGGATTCGCGCTTCAAGTTTGAAGGATCGTCGCGGAACAGCGGGCGCGGATCGTAAGGATGGTGCTCATCGAACGGCACGTTGTCCACGGGCGAGTCGAGTGGCACCGGGATGGCCCAGCCCTCGGCCAGAAATAGCGCGCCGATGCTGTTGCCGACTTCGTATTGATTACCGGGTTCAAAACGGTCCACCCGTATTCCGTCGATACTCGACATGGGGGGACGCTGGACGACTTCTATACGAATCAACGCTTATGGCCCGCCATATGGGCTTTCAACAGCAATGATGGTACCAACAACCACTAAAATATTAGTGCCGTAATGAATTGGCCAACCGTTTCGATTAAAAAATTGAAAATTGCTCGCTTGCGACGAGACGCTGGCCCACCTTTCGTAACTTGTGAAAATAGCGTGTAAATTCCGCTAGGCCGCCCTTCGGATGTCGTTCTCGACTTGACCGTCGCGGAGGTGGATCGAACGGTAGGCGAACGCCGCAACGTCGGCTTCGTGCGTCACCAGAAGAATCGTATTGCCCGCCTTGTGAAGACGCTCGAAGAGGCCCATGATCTCGCTGCCGGTCTTGGAATCGAGATTACCGGTCGGTTCGTCGGCCAGCAGGATCGATGGGTTATTGACCAGCGCACGTGCGATCGCGACGCGCTGACGCTGACCGCCCGATAGCTCGTTGGGCCGATGGCTCATCCGTGGGGTAAGCTCGACTTTCTCGAGTGCCTGCCGGGCGCGGTCCCGTCGCTCCTTCGCCACGACGCCGGCATATACCAGAGGCAGCTCGACGTTATGGAGCGCGGTCGCGCGCGGCAGCAGGTTGAACGTCTGAAAGATGAAGCCGATCTCCTCGTTTCGGATGCGCGCCAGCTCGTTGTCGTTCATCTGGCCCACCTGCTTGCCGTTGAGCAAGTACGAGCCTTTGCTCGGTGTGTCGAGGCAGCCGATGAGATTCATCAGGGTCGATTTGCCCGAGCCGGACGGCCCCATAATCGCCACGTACTCACCGCGCTCAATCGTAATCGTGACACCGCGGAGCGCGTGGATCTCCTCGGACCCCATAACGTAGGTTTTCCAGAGATCGACGGTTTCAATCAAGGCCATTACGGTTCTAGATACGAAAGGCAGAGGCGCATGTTCCGTGCGGTGTCGAGACGCTTACTTTGCCTCGCGGAGCCGCGCCAGGAGACCCTTGGCGAGGGTGGGTGCGTCGGTCGGCACGTGGGCGTCCCAGTTGCGCGCGTCCATCGGAATGAGCGTGATCCTGCGGCCCCGCGTCTTCCGGCGCTGCTCGGCAATTGATTTGGCCAGCTCCTCGGGTGGCGCCATGGATGAGCCCATCAGGATCACGCAAATCTCGTCGTTACCCGGCTCGGCCTCGCCCCATTTACCGGCGCGCGCCCAGGCGTCGGCCACCGCCGCGCCGTCCACGCGCGAGATACACTGACCCAGCAGGCGCGGCCCTTTAGCGCGACCGCGTCCGAAGAGCTTGGGCTTGGGCGCCCACGCGATGTCGAACCCGCGGGCTTTCGCCTCGTCATAATCAGTATTCGCCCGCGCGAGGGCATGGCGAAATCGGCTGATCGTCGCGGTCCTTACGAACTCGTCGCGGCTGAGTCGTTCTTGAAAGAATTGGGGCCCTTTCGCCCCTTCATGCTGTGCCGTCGACGGCCCAGGCGACGGTGCGCGACGGCTTGCGGCTCCATCGCCGGCGTTTCGGGGGTCGGCGTCGACGTGGCATTCGCTAGGGCGTGATCGTACTCGGCGCGCTGGCTCTTGTCTGACAAGACACCATAGGCTTGCGTGAGCTCGGCAGCGCGTCCCAATGCCATCTCCTGAAATTCTTTTCCGAGATGCTGGACTTTGTCGGGATGATAGCGCGCAATCTGCTGGCGGAACGCCTGTTTCACTTCTTCTTGCGAAGCGGCCGGCGCAACACCCAAGAGCTCGTAAAAGTTTGTGAATGGCACGATGGACGTGTTACCTGGGAGATGCTATTTCTTGAATT
>QHWL01000487.1:6281-8325 GCA_003222555.1 Acidobacteriota bacterium
GCGATCGGCGTTCGTGAAGCCGTCTGGGCTCCCGTTTGATCTCGGTCGTGCGCGCGCAATAGGGGCAGAAGTTCCAGCCGGGCTGCAGCGCCCGCCCGCAGTGCGGGCAGCCCCCGCTCAAACGTTTTCCACAGCTCGGACACGCGAGGAAATCCACCCCGACCGCCGACCCGCAGCCCGAGCAGAGCATCCTGACCTCGCGGACCTCGGTCACGACGCGCAGGAGCTCTTCTGGCGTCGTGATCCCACTCTTCACTTTGGCGAGACCGTCTTCGCCGAGGCTGATCATGCCGCCGGTGACCGCCGCCTCGCGGAGCTGCGCTTCGGGCGCGCGGGCGGCGATCAGCCGCCGCAGCTTGTCGGTGACGCGCATCACCTCGTAGAGGCCGATGCGCCCCCGATAGCCGGTATGGTTGCACTGATCGCAACCCACCGCCTTGTAGAACGGGATGGCAGCCGCGTCGGCGTCGGCGATGGTCAGCGAGCGCAGAGTGTCAGCGGCCGGTGTGTACTGGCGGCGGCAATTCACGCACAGCCGCCGCACGAGCCGCTGGGCGACGACGCCGACGAGCGCCGACGCGATGACATAGGGCTCGGCGCCGATGTCCATCAGCCGTGTCACGCACGACGGCGCATCGTCGGTGTGGAGCGTCGACAGCACGAGATGGCCCGTCTGCGCCGCCTGCATGGCGATTTTCGCCGTTTCCGTGTCGCGGATCTCGCCGACGAGAATGACGTCGGGGTCCTGCCGCAGAATCGAGCGCAACGCGCTGGAGAATGTCAACTTGATCTTCTCGTTGATCTGCGTCTGATTCACGCCCGGGATTTGGTATTCGACCGGATCCTCAATCGTGATGATGTTGCTCTTCTCCGATTGCACCGATCTCAACGCCGAGCTGAGCGTCGTCGTCTTCCCGCTGCCCGTCGGTCCGACGAACTGACGCAGTTCCTCGAGCGCCGCCGCCGACATTCCAATCTCTTCGAGCGCCGGAACGCCTTTGCGGTGATCGAGGACGCGCATGACGACCTTCTCGCCAAAGAGCGTCCGCAGCGTCGAGACGCGGAAGTCGACCTCGGTGCCGTCCTCAGCCATCGATCGGAGGCGGCCGTCCTGGGGCAGCCGCTTTTCGGCGATGTCCATGCCGGCCATGATCTTCAGGCGCGCGATGAGCCCCTCGTGGACCCACTTGGGCAGGTCCATGACTTCCTTGAGCAACCCGTCGAGACGATGACGGATGAGGACGCCCTTTTCCATCGGCTCGACGTGCACGTCGCTCGCCTTGGCCTTGATGGCGCTTTGTATGACCAGATCGACGAGATCGATGATTGGCGCCGCTTCGCTGCGTTCCTTGAGGTCCACGACGCGCTCGAACACCTCTTCTTCGGAACGGCGCGTCAGGCCGGTTTCGGGGGTCGGGAAATCGGCGCCGGGCACGCCGCCGCCCGCGCGCCCCGCCGGCCCGCCAAACACGAGATCCGACCCTGCCTGGTGCGTTCGCGCCACTAGCGCTTTATCGGGATAGCCCGGTTTGAATGGCGTCGATGATTTCGCCGCGCGTCGCGACCACTTGCTTGACGCGGTAACCCGTCTGAAACTCGAGATCCTGGACAAGGCTGAACAGCAGCGGATCGGACATCGCCACCGTGAGCAGGTTCTTTTCGAGACCAACCGCAACGCAGACGCGCTTGATGGAGACTTCTTTGGGAATCAGCACCACCGCCGCGGGATCGGGCGGGTTCTCGACGAGGTTGACGTATGGGAAGCCGAGTTGGAATGCGAGCGCTTTCGCGATCTGCTTTTCCGTGGCGAGGTTCATGCGGACGAGCACGACGCCCACCCGCTCACCGGTGCGCTTGTGCTCTGCTAACGCATGGCGGAGATCTTCTTCCGTGATGAGGCCGGCTTGAATCAGACACTCACCGATTTTTTTGCGCAACCAGGATCCTCGTCAAAACAGACGTTGATCTACCCTACCACGACAGCCGTTTTCACCAGGCGGTAGTGGTGCACACGTCAGGCCTGCGAACGCGGGGTTGACCAGCC
>QHWL01000487.1:8530-9174 GCA_003222555.1 Acidobacteriota bacterium
AGAACTGCCAAGCGAGAGGCGACGCAGCCTGCCCCCAGCATCCCGAAGCAGCACCGCCGTGGGCGTGATGTCGATCACCCGCGCCCCCCTCACATCGTCGTCCGCCTGCACAATGTGCCCGTCAATAATGGCGAGCTTCCGATCCGGCGAATACAAAATTGTCCCAAGCACGGCATCAAACGGCAGAGGGGCCGGCTCCGGTTTTGGCAGACGTGCGCGCGGCGCTGTCTCTTCTGGCTGCGGCGTCTGCGCGCTTCGCAACATTGAGGCTGGCGCCGGTGCCGGATTCGCGGCGACCGCCACCTTCGGCAGCGTGGCTGGTAGCGCGAGCGGCGGCGCGACGCTTGCGACCGGCGGCGGCACGACGCCCCCGACTGACGGCGCCACGATTGGCGGCGAGGCCGGGTTGTCGACCGCCGGCGGCAATGGCTTCATCGTCTCGACCCCCCGCGGCGGCGCTGTCGCAGCCGGCGGCGCGGTCACAACTGGTCCCGCGACTACGGCCGGCCTGGCAGCCACGGGCGGCAACTTCGCCACTAGCGGCGCAGTCGGCGGCGGCAGTTTCGCGATCGCCGCTACAAGCGGCGGCGATGCCGCTTTCGCCGGAGCCGGCGGCAACGGCTTCATCGTCTCGACCCCTCGCG
>QHWL01000488.1 GCA_003222555.1 Acidobacteriota bacterium
TTACGGCCGGCCGCGCGGGCACGGGCGGCAGCTTCACAACCGGCTGAATCGGCGGCTGCACGGGCCAGGTCGTCGCCACGACGGCCCGCGCGGCCTGTTTGGCCGGCGCCGATTTCGGCGCCGCTGCGGCCTGGCGCGCCGTGAAGGGCCGCGGGGCCCGCGCTGCCGCACCCGCCACGGGCCTGGGCGCCGTCGACTGCCACCAGGCGCTCTGTTCGATCCTCCATCCGGCGCCAAGACCCGCGACGACGCCCGCGGCGACGGCCGCCA
>QHWL01000489.1:0-3409 GCA_003222555.1 Acidobacteriota bacterium
GGCGGTGAGTCGGAAGTCCACAGGCCCGACAGCGTATAGGTCGCCGACGCCTGCCAGCGATTGGCGAACCGCTTGGTGAAGCCAGTGATCAGACCGTGGTACGCCGACTTGGCGGTGTGTACGTTCATGGAGATGACACCCCAGTCAGGGTAGGGGCGGTTGCTTCTGACTCTGAAATCCAGGTTGGCGCCGGTCGCCGGATCGAATTTCAGATTCATGTTGTCGAGCACGTCCTTCTCGAACCGGCCCTGGCTGTACACGTAGTCGGCTTCGACCGCCATCGTGGCGCCGAACTGCCGCTGGAAGCCGATCGAGGTCTGCCACGTGCGCGGCAGCTCGATGTACTGAGGTATCGCCGTGAATTCCCGGACGTCACGAATGAGGCAACCGGGCGCATTGTTGTTGTTGTAGCAATACAGGGGGTTCGCTTAGGCCGGCAGCGGCCGGCCGCCAGTCGGATTCGCGGCGAAATCGGGACGGCCGTCGTTCTCGTACCGGATCGTGGTGATCTGGGTATTACCAATCGCCGACCCGGCATCTGCGAACGCGTCCCCGTAGTAGATTCCCGACCCGCCACGGATGACCGTTCGATTGGTGAGCCGGTACGCAAACCCGAGCCGCGGCTGCACGTTGTTCCAGTCGTCGGGCCGGCCCGCGTCCTGGAACGGCGGGAAGCTGATGTCGTTGGCAAAAATGCCGATCCCGACGTCGTAGCGCACGCCGAGGTTCAGCGTCAGACGATTCACGATCTGCCAGTCGTCCTGCGCCCAGAGGGCGAACCGTTTCGAGCCTTGATCCACGACGAAGTTTCCGACACCGATGGTGTAGCTGCGCACGAGCGGGGAGATCGCCGCCAGGTTCCAGGTGTCGGCGTTGAACGCGTCGGGGAACCACGCCTGGAGCTGGGCCGCCGACGGCAGCGGGCCGCCCCGGGCGTCGATGAGACCCATGTTCTGCCGGCGATTCACCGCGATGACGTCACGTAACAGGTACTCGCCGCCCGTTCGCACGTCGTGACGCCCCTTCGCGTTGAACGCATAGGTGAAATCGTCGCGCACGCTGTACACGGCCTGGTCAAGGGAACGAGGATGGTTCTGGTTGCCGGTGATCATGAAGCCCGTAAACGTGATGCGTGGCGACCCGGTCGTGATGCCGTTCGCCCGCTGCCAGTGGTTCGACCACTGCGTGAGATTCTCGTTGTAGAGCCCGAACGCCGTCTTCCCGACTTTGATCTCGTTCAGCGCCCGATTGCTCAGCACCTGCGTGAACTGCCCGAGGATCTCGTCGTTGTATTCTTTGGTCGTATTCGTGGACGCCGGGTGGTTGGTGGCGGAGGGCAGACCGAACGGCTCCCACAGCCGGCCCCGGCCGACCTTGGCCATCGCGCGCATTCGCGACGAGAGCTGATAGTCCAGGCGGCCGCCGCCGATCTTCCGGTTGTTCGTCCCCTCCAGCGAGACGTTGAAGAACGGGTACGGCGTGCGCCAGATGCTGGTCCTCGGCTCTTGCTCGTATTCATAGTTGGCGAAGAAGTGCAGCTTGTCCCGCAGCACGGGGCCGCCGACGGCCGTGCTGTACTGCTGGTTGTTGATCGGTTCCACTTGCCCGGTGGGGCCGATGGTGCGATTTGGCGAATTGAACAGGCTGTCGCGAAAGTTGCCTCGGAACAACCCCGAGAGCTGATTGGTCCCCGACTTGGTGATCACATTGACTTGCACGGCCGTCGACCGGCCCTGCGTCGCGTCGAACCGGTTCGAGATGAACTGGAATTCGGCAATCGAATCCTGGCTGTACCGCGGCTGGCCGCCGGTCCCGAACTCCGACGTCACCTGCTGGCCGTCGACGTGGAAATGGAACTCCCGCGTCTCGTTGTTGTTCCTGTCCGGCAGTGGCTTCTCGGAGTTTTCTCTCGTACTGGCGACCGGGGCCGTCCGGCTCCCGGGTGCCATCAGCGCGAGGTTGATGAAGTTGCGTCCGTTCACGGGCAGCTCCGCCACCTGGCGCGGATCGATGTTGCCCCCCAGCGACGACGTTTTGGTCTCGATGAGCGGCGCCTCGCCGGTCACCGTCACCGTCTCTGCAACGCCCGCGGGCGACATCTGCAGGTTGAGGACGCCGGTCTGTCCCACCAGCAGCTCGACGGCGCGCGTCACGGTGTTGAAGCCCTGAAGCTGGGCCGTGATCCGGAACGCGCCGACGCGCACGGCCAGTCGGTAGGCACCCCGCTCGTCCGTCGCGGTTTCAAAAGCATTTCCGGTGGCCTCGTGGACCGCCCGGACGGCGACCCCAGGGAGCACGCCCCCCGATGAATCCGTGATCGTACCGCTCACGGCCGCCTCCTGCGCGTGCGCCACCGCCGGCAGGGTGAGGATCGTTAAAGCAAGGAGTAACCGTACCAGCAGGCCCGATCTCATGGTGACCTCCTCTCAGCTACGAGTGCGGCCAACGATCGGCTCGGCCAACCTTAATTCGGCTGGCGGGGTCGGCGACGAAAACAGGAAGGGTAATGCAGTAGCGCGATTCTAGGAGCGTAAGGAAGGACCTGTCAACGCAAGAGACTCCGGGCGACGGTGCCGAATAGCACCTGACAGCTTCGACCCGGATCGCCCGGTTCGACTCCTCAACTACGGTCGCAGCCCTCACGTCTACCGCGTGTTCTTCACGATCGATGAGAGCACCAAGGTCGTGCGCGTCCTGCACATCCGTAGCGCAAGAACCGCACTGCTGTCGCGGTTGCCTGCGTAAGCCATCACACATAGTCGTAGTGCAGACCTTCAGGCCTGCTCTTCCAAAACATCATCGCGATCGAGATCGTCACGACCTGAACGACGACGACCATCGCGACAGACGCAGGCCACCCCCCGCTCTCCCAGAACAATCCCGGCAGCGCCGCGCCAAGACTTCCGCCGACGTAGTAGAAGAACGCGTACAACCCCACGGCAAGTCCGCGGTCCTGCGCCGTCACTGCGCCGATATAGCTGCTCGCGGTGGCCTGCGAGATGAACACGCCGGTCGCTACGAGCGCCAGCCCCGCGACAACAGCCGGCACCGCGGGGATTAGGGCGACGAGCGCGCCGACGGCGCCAATGCCCATTCCCAACCCGAGGCCGGCGCGATGGCCGTTCACGTCAATCCATCGGCCGGCTATTGGAGTCACGGCGGCGCCGATCAAGTACACGACAAACAGCCAGCCGAGCGCGGCCGTGCTTAAGTTGTATGGAGGCGCTCCGAGGTGAAACGTCACGTAGGTGAACATCGCGACTTGCGTGAACAACACGCAGAGTCCGACCGCGTCTGTCGCGATGAGCTGCCGGTTCCGAAAGAGTGCCAGGATCGATCGACCGTGCCCACCCGCGCTGGGCGGGGCGCTGGCAGCCCGGTCACGCGGCAACCACAACGCGACCGCGGC